>NZ_RZSA01000532.1:0-4610 GCF_003998075.1 Mesorhizobium sp. M2A.F.Ca.ET.037.01.1.1
CTTCTGCCATTGGCCGCGCGATGGGCCTGATCCGGTCGCGGCATGGCGCCGACGGGTTCAACGTTGGCTTCAATCATGGAGCGGCAGGCGGGCAGACAGTATTTCATTTCCACCTGCATGTGATCCCCAGGCGAACGGGCGATGTGGCGGATCCCCGAGGCGGTGTTCGGCATGTCATTCCCACTAAAGCGAACTATCTCGCGGAACGGGAACCATCCTCATCCTCAGCGTCATCGACTACGCCACCTACCGAATCGGCATCAGCAACCACCGACCAACCGCGGCTCGTTACAGGTGGTGACGATCCGCTTTTGCCGCACCTGATAGCCCATATGGATCGAGCAGACCGCTGTGAAATCGCGGTCGCCTTTCTGCTCGACAGTGGTGCGCGACTGATCCTCAACCATCTTGAGGATCTGCTTGCTCGTGGTGGCGCTGCCCGCGTTCTCGTCGGCGACTATCTAGACGTGACTGACCCAGTCGCCCTGCGCAGGCTTGCCGACCTTGAGGGGAATCTATCCCTTCGCGTCTACCAATCGGGGGATGAACGGGGCTTTCATCTCAAATCCTATACATTCCTCTCGGGCACTGAGGGCGTCTCCTTTGTTGGCAGCTCGAACATTTCGGAGCCAGCCCTCACGACTTCCATCGAATGGAATTATAAAGTCATCTCCAGCCATGATGTCGGCGGTTTCAGCCAGATTCGCCGGGCCTTTGACAACCTCTTCGATGCTCCCGCCGCTGCCGCCGTCACGCAGGCCTGGATCGACGCTTACGAAATCCGACGTATCATTGATCCTTACCGCGGTCCCGATGGCACAGGGGCTGATGTCGAATACGAGACGCCGCAGCCAAAACCCCAGCCGCACACGATCCAACAACGCGCGCTGATCGCCCTGGAACAAACCCGCGAGGATGGTTTCTCGGCTGGCCTTGTGGTCCTCGCCACCGGTCTCGGCAAAACATGGCTCGCTGCTTTTGACAGCGACCGCATCGAGTTTCAGCGGATCCTATTCGTCGCTCACCGAGAGGAGATCTTGTCTCAGGCAATTGAGACTTTCCGGAACGTCCGACCCACGGCCCGGATCGGCCGACTTGCCGGCGACATACGAGAAACCGACGGCGATCTTGTCTTCGCTTCTGTCCAAACGCTGGGACGGATCGCCCACCTCTCTCGCTTTGCGCCGGACGAGTTCGACTACATCGTCATCGACGAATTCCATCACGCCGCCGCCAGCACCTATCGGCGGGTGATCGACCATTTTCGGCCGAAGTTTTTGCTCGGCCTCACCGCCACGCCAGAGCGCACGGACGGGGCCGATCTTCTGTCGCTCTGCCAGGAGAACCTCGTGTTCGAGGCAGGCATCCACATTGGCATTGAGAGTGAGCGCCTCTGTCCGTTCCACTATTTTGGCGTCCCGGATGATACGGACTATTCCAACATTCCTTGGCGGAGCGCGAAATTCGACCCCGAAGCGCTCGAGGCTGCCGTCGCGACCGAAGCCCGCGCCCAAAACGCATTGGAGCAATTTCAAGCCAAAGGAGGAAGTCGGTGTATTGGCTTCTGTTGCTCGCAGCGGCATGCCGACTTTATGGCCGCCTTCTTTATTCGAGAAGGTCTACGGGCTGTCGCGGTTCATGCGGGCCCAACCAGCGCGCCGCGAACCACCTCTCTTAAGCAGCTCGCAGACGGTGAAATCGATGTGATCTTTGCCGTGGACATGTTCAACGAGGGCGTGGATGTGCCAGCGATCGACACGGTGATGATGCTTCGCCCAACCGAGTCGACAGTTATCTGGATGCAGCAATTAGGACGCGGTTTGCGTGCCGCAGAAGACAAGGAGCAACTGATCGTCATTGACTACATAGGCAACCATCGCGCCTTCCTAATGAAGCTGCGGTCGCTTGCTGCCCTCGTGAATCGTGAGGCTGAGAGCAAGGGCAGGCTTCGCACGATGTTGGAGGAGATTCTCGGGGGAACGATTGCACTGCCACCCGGGTGCGAAATCACCTATGACCTCGCTGCCGTGGATATCCTTCAGAACTTACTCCGCCCTGCCGCGACAGAAACGGCGTTGGAATCCTATTATCGCGATTTCGAGGAGCGGCATGGCGTGAGGCCGAACGCGGTTGAGGTATTCCATGCTGGTCTCAACCCGCGGAGCAATAGCGAGGGTTCCTGGCTGGGTTTTGTTGAGCGAGTTGGCGGTCTCTCTGCTGACGAACAAGCAGCCTACAGCGAAGTGCGCGACTTTTTTGTTGCGATCGAGAAGACCGAGACGACCCGCAGCTACAAGATTGCACTGCTGCTCGCGCTGTTCGACGAAGATGCGGTTACCATAGAGATTGGGGTCGACGATCTATCGCGCCGTGCTGCAGCGTTGGTCCGTCGCATTCACAAGCTTGAACAGGACTTCTCGGTCGATCTCGACGACCCGTCCGCTGTTCGGCGGCTGCTCGTTCGCAATCCGATCGAGGCATTCGTGAATGCCAAGGGAACCGGAGGCGTTGCCTATTTCCGCTTCGAGAATGATGTCTTCAAGTTTGCTTTTGATCCACCGGTCGGATCAGGTTTCAGTGCATTGCTTCGCGAAGTGCTCAATTGGCGCCTCGCCCAGTACCTCACGCGAAGCGGTAGGCCCAACGAAGTGATCTGCCGGGTGTCGCGCAATACCGGCGGCAACCCAATCCTCTTTTTGCCAAGTGCGAGTCCCCAAAAGCTGGCTGAGGGACCGCTCGAGGTCGAGGTGGACGGTCGGCGTCTGAAGGCAACTGTTGCCAAAATTGCAATCAACGTTGTCCGTGATCCGGCGTCGGGCGCAAACCTGCTCCCTGAATTTCTCAATGGCTGGTTCGGCCCAGACGCAGGCCTACCGGGTCGCGGTGACCGGGTGCGCCTGCGCCAACGCGACGGCATCATGGTAATGGAGCCGATGGGAATGGTCGCTCAGGCTGGAGAGGGCCTCCGCCCATGGGAGCGCTATTCGCGCGAAGCAATCGGTCCCACATTTGGTTTCGCCTTCGACCAGGCCACCTGGAATGCCGGTTTCGTTCCAAAGCCTCCGCATTTGTTTTTGCTTGTGACACTGGCCAAGGAAGGCATGAGCGACGAACACCAATATGCCGATCACTTTCTGTCCGATGAAGAGTTCTCGTGGCAAAGCCAGAACGCGACGACGCAAGATTCGAAACGAGGCCAGATGATATGCAACCACCGCGCGCAGGGCTTGCATGTTCATCTGTTGGTACGACCCACCAAGAAGACCGGATCGCAGCCCACGCCATTTACCTATTGCGGTGAAGTTGATTTTGCTGCCTGGGAAGGCGAAGCTCCCATCACCGTGCGATGGAAGCTTCGCGATGGAGTTCCACCGTCACTGCGCGCTCAGCTCAAAGTGCCGGCGTAACCTGAAGCAAGTCCAACGGAACGGCTAGTCCCGGCCCAGACGCGGCGTGTCAGTGTCAGAAGTCATGTGGTGGTGCCCTTCTCGACAGGTTCCTAGCGGAACGTGAATTCGCGAATCCCACCATAGAATCCGTCATCGCGGAGGGGCATCTCCTCGACGGGAGGCGCGACGACGAATTCTAGTTGGCTGAGATCCATGGCCGCAATGAATGGGGCAAAGGCGACGACCCGGCTCTGGATCGCCGGCAGCGGCGCCGAGAAGATGGAGGGCGTGCCGGTGTGGCGGGTTTCCTCTGTCCAGGTCTGCGCGAATTGCTCCACCGGACCGAGCGCGAGTGAGTAGGAACTGAGATAGTGGCGTTCCCGCCGAACTCTGGTATCGACCGGTGGCATATAAACGCCGCGCCGTACATAGAGTCCGCCGAGCGAGCCCGCCCCGTTATCGCCAAGGTGATCGATGTAGTCGGGCACAAAGGCTTCGATCAGGCCACTGTTGGCTTCGAAGATCGCCGCCATTTCCTCCGGCGTTAGGAGCGGTTGAACGGAATCGTCGATGATCTCGGCCACGAAACGTCCGGCGTAGGTGCGATAGCGGAGCCGGTCGAAGTCGCGGATCGATGCCTTGATGGCGCGCATCGTCGGTGAATCCTGCCGCCGCTTTTTCCCATCCACCCACAATTGGGCGAAGCTTGCGACGAACGTGTCCAACTTCTCCTCCGGCACATCTCTGCTCAGGACGAAATCCTTGAACTCGTCCGCCCACGTTTCTTGCCTCTGCCGGAAGAAGTCGTAGGCTCTGACGACGAGCTCTTCGGCGTCCATGACCTTTTGACCGTTGACAAATCGCGTGCGCGCGAACGGCGCGATGCCGGCGCTATTATCAAGGAAGCGCTTGCGAATGTAGGGATCGTCCAAGTTCTGGGACAGCGATGCGTGGCGCAATGCCTCGTCCGGCTCCCAGCTGTCCAAAAAGACGTCGTAGTCGTCGCGCTCGATGGTCACGGCTGGGTCTCTCTTGCTTCTTGAAGGTGCAGGCGCGGGTCGGGAAGCTTTGGCCGGCGCTGCCGAATAAGCGCCGCTCGAGTCAGATCAATGTTACCATAAATGCACTCGGTTTCATGAAACGTCGGCCAAGAACGTCGCGCTTTATGTGGATTGGGTCGGCGGTGAGTTCGCGGCGCAAAACCAAGCCCGCGCGTCAGAC
>NZ_RZSA01000533.1:0-4605 GCF_003998075.1 Mesorhizobium sp. M2A.F.Ca.ET.037.01.1.1
GCCAAGATGCGCGGCCTGCCCTATCCCGGCGGCCCGAATGTCGAGAAGGCGGCGGCGACAGGCGACGCCGGCGGCTTCGCCTTCCCGCGCCCGATGAAAGGCTCGGCGCAGCCGGATTTCTCCTTCTCCGGCCTGAAGACGGCGGTGCGCCAGGCGGCGACCGCGATTGCGCCGCTGAGCGACCAGGACGTCGCCGACATCTGCGCCTCGTTCCAGGCCGCGGTGGCCGACGCGCTGGGCGACCGTGTCGGCCGCGCGCTTGCCCGCTTCCGCCAGGAATTTCCCGATCAGGCAAAGCCGGCGCTGGTCGTCGCCGGCGGCGTCGCGGCCAACCGCACGATCAAGGCGACGCTTGAAGCGCTTTGCGCGCAAGCCGGCTTCGCCTTCGTCGCGCCGCCGCAGAAACTGTGCACCGACAATGCGGCGATGATCGCCTGGGCCGGCATCGAACGCCTGCGCGCCGGCATCGCCGACGAGAACACCGCCGATTTCGTGCCGCGTTCGCGCTGGCCGCTCGACAGCGTGTCCGCGCCCCTGGTCGGCTCAGGCCGGCGTGGGGCCAAGGCATGAGCGCCAAGGAAACGAGCGGCAGGAAATCCGGCAGCGGCTGGCGCGTCGCGGTGCTGGGCGGCGGCGCCTGGGCCACGGCGCTGGCCCTTGCCATGCTGCGCGCCGGCCATGATGTGCGGCTCTATGCGCGCGACACTGAGACCGTCGCCGCCATCGCCCGCGGCGAGAATCCGCGCTATTTGCCCGGCATCAGCATCGCGCCCGGCATCGCGGCGACCAGCGATATGGCGGCTGCGCTCGGCGGTGCCGACTGCGTGCTCGCCGTGACGCCCGCGCAGTCTCTGCGTGCCGTCCTGGCCCAAGCCAACAACCACGTTCCTACTGGCATACCGCTGGTTCTCTGCGCCAAGGGCATCGAGCGCGACACCGGCGCGCTGCTCTCGACGATTGTCGAGGAAAGCCTGCCCAAAAATCCGGTCGCAGCGCTTTCCGGCCCGAGCTTCGCCAGCGATGTCGCACGCGGCCTGCCGACGGCCGTCGTGGTCGCGGCCCGCGAGGCGGAACTGGCGGCCGAGCTTGCCGCCCGCTTCTCGGCGGAGAATCTGCGCTGCTATTCCAGCGACGACCTGATCGGCGTCGAGATCGGCGGCGCGCTGAAGAACGTCTTTGCCATCGCCGCGGGCGCTGTCACCGGCGCGGGCCTTGGCGCCAGCGCCCAAGCCGCCATGGTGACGCGCGGCTTCGTCGAACTGCGCCGCATCGGCGCGGCTTTCGGCGCCAGGCCGGAGACGCTGATGGGGCTATCCGGCCTTGGCGACCTCTTGCTCACCTGCTCCTCGGCGCAGTCGCGGAATTTCGCCTATGGCCTGGCGCTCGGCCAGGGCAAGCCGCTTGCCGGCCGGCCGCTTGCCGAAGGCGTGCCGACGGCGGGCATTGCCGCCCGCATCGCCGCCGAGCGCGGCATCGAGGCGCCGATCATTTCGGCCGTCGCCGCCATCCTCGACGGCAAGATCACCATCGGCCAGGCCGTGACCGCGCTGATGACACGCCCGCTCAAGACCGAAACCGACATCTGAACCATCGGAGTTGAAAAATGCTGTTTGCGTTGATTTGCAAGGACAAGCCCGGCAGCCTGCAGCTGCGCATCGACACCAGGCCGACCCATGTCGCGTTTCTCGAAGGCCTGAACGGCGAGGGAAAGCTGGCCTTTGCCGGTCCCTTCCTCAACGCCGAGGGCAAGCCGGACGGCAGCCTCGTCGTGGTCGAGACGCCGGACCTGGCGGCGGCGCAGGCGCTGTCGGCGGCCGACCCCTATGCCAAGGCGGGCCTGTGCGAGAGCGTCGAAATCCGTCAGTGGAACTGGACCTTCAACAAGCCGGCGGGCGCATGACCCCGAAAATCGATATCGATTTTGGGCAAGGATCATGCGCAAAAATAAGATACTACGGCGTCCTCGAAGGACGCTGTAGTTAATTCGCAGTCGAAGCGCCCCTGGAGAACGAGAAGATGAACTACTGGCTGTTCAAGTCCGAACCCTCGGTCTTTTCCTTCGAGGCGCTGAAGGCCAAGGGCAAGGCCGGCACGCAGTGGGACGGCGTGCGCAACTACGCCGCCCGCAACAATATGAAGGCGATGCGGATCGGCGATCTCGGTTTCTTCTATCATTCCAATGAGGGGCTCGACATCGTCGGCATCGCCGAGGTCTGCGCGCTGGCGCATCCCGATACGACCACCGACGATCCGCGCTGGGAGTGCGTCGACATCCGCGCCTTCAAGGACGTGCCGAAGCCGGTGACGCTGGAACAGGTCAAGGCCAATCCCAAGCTCGCCGAGATGGCGCTGGTGCGGCTCGGCCGGCTTTCCGTGCAGCCGGTGACGCCGGCCGAATGGAAAGAGGTCTGCCGCATGGCCGAGCTCAACCCGGCGCCGTGACCAGGCTCACGCCGAAAAGCGCCAAAAAGTTCATCCTCGACAACACAGCGCTGATGGCGCCGCCGCATGTGCCGGAAGTGCTGCTGCACCTCGCCGACGAGGCACATGACCTTTGGCTGCGCACCGAGGAGGAGCTGGCCGAGATCGGCCTGCCGCCGCCCTTCTGGGCCTTCGCCCGGGCCGGCGGCCAGGGCCTCGCCCGCTATGTGCTCGACAATCCCGGGGCGGTGCGCGGCAGACGCGTGCTCGACTTCGCCTCCGGCTCGGGCCTCGTCGCCATAGCCGCGATGAAAGCGGGTGCGAGGCAGGCGATCGCCGCCGACATCGATCCGTTCTGCGAGACGGCGATCGCGCTTAACCTCGAAGCCAACGGCGTCGAAGCGCAATTCCTCGGCAAGGATTGTGTCGGCACCGACGATGGCTGGGACGTCGTGCTTGCCGGCGACGTCTTCTACGACAAGGCTTTCGCCGACAGGCTGCTGCCCTGGTTCACGAGCCTGCGGGCGCGCGGCGCCGAGGTCTTCGTCGGCGACCCCGGCCGCGCCTACCTCCCCAGGTCCGGGCTGCAATCGCTTGCCGTCTATCAGGTTCCGGTGACGCGCGTGCTGGAGGATGCCGAGGTCAAGCGCACGACCGTCTGGCGCCTCGCTTGACGCGATCGCCGAACAAGCGTTCCATCGCATCTCGATCTGGAGGGGAAAAGCATGGATTTTTCGGTCGTGAACTGGCTGGCGGTGATCGTCGCCGCCGTCGTCGCATGGTTGTTCGGGGCAGCCTGGTATATGAGCCTGAGCAAGCCTTGGCTGAAGGCGGCCAAGCTCGACCCTGCCACCATGAAACGCTCGGCCGTTCCGTTCGTCATCAGCTTCATCGCCGAGCTGATCATGGCGCTCGTGCTGACACTGGTGGTGGGGGCAATCACCGGCGGCGAGCCGAACCCGGTCGCGGGCTTGCTGTTCGGCTTCGTGCTTTGGCTGGGGTTCATCGCCACCACGCTTGCCGTCAACCACCGCTATGAAGGTTTCGGCTGGGCGCTGACCTTGATCGATGCCGGCCACTGGCTGGGCGTGATGCTGATCATCGGCGCCGTCATCGGCTGGTTCGGCGCGCCGGCGGCGCCGGCAGTCTGACGACAGGTCCTATGTCGGCGTTTTCGCCACCTCGTCCAGCAGCCATTCGCGAAAAGCGATGACCCGCGCGTCGTCTTTCGCAGTCTCGGGGTAGACCAGGAAATAGGCGAATTCCGGCGCGACCTTGATGCCGAGCTCGAAGGGTCGCACCAGGCGCCCTTGCGAAAGATCGTTGGCGACCATGGCGAAGTCGGCCAGCGCCACCGCATTGCCGTCGAGCGCCGCCTGGGTGGCATCGGTTGACGATCCGAACACCAGCGTGCGGCTGTCGTCGAAATCATCGACGCCGGCCGCCTGCATCCACATGCTCCAGTTCGGCCAGGTCACGCCCTGCCGCGACCATTCGATATGCGCGAGCGTATGGTTGAAGAGATCGCGCGGCTCGTTCAGCGGCGGACCCGACGCCAGCAGCGCTGGGCTGCACACCGGAATGATGATGTTCTCGAACAGCCGGTGCGCGACGAGCCCCGGATATTTTCCGGTACCGAAGCGGATGCCGATATCGACATCGTCGCGCTCGAAGTCCCTTACGTCGTAGGTGATGTCGAAGCGCAGCTCGATGCCGGGCTTCTGCTGGCGGAAATCGTCGACGCGGCGCATCAGCCATTTCGTCGCGAACTGCGCGTCGAGCGTCACCTTCAGCAATGCCGTGCCGCGGGTCATCTTGCGGGCGCGGCTGACCGCCCGGTTGAGCAGGTCGAGCGCGTCGATCGACGCATCATGCAGCAGGCTGCCCGCCTCGGTCAGCCGGATGCTACGGCTGGTGCGCGTGAACAGCACCAGGTCGAGCTGATCCTCGATTTCCTTGATCTGGTGGCTGACCGCCGCCGGCGTCAGGCCGAGCTCGTCGGCGGCGCGGGTGAAATTGAGGTGCCTGGCGGCCGCCTCGAACGTCCTCAGCGCGCGCGTTCCGGGCAGCAGCCTGGACATATGATCTCCAAATAAAACTTGATGATCGGAAAAGAACTACTCGTTTCTCGTTTGTTTTTCAATCCGGCATGATGGCTTCATCGAAACACCATCAAACCGGATT
>NZ_RZSA01000534.1:0-4593 GCF_003998075.1 Mesorhizobium sp. M2A.F.Ca.ET.037.01.1.1
ATCCACCACGCCAACCTGATCAAGTTCCTGGCCGCCAAGGACGCCGGCAGCGTCGATCGCTTCGTCCTGCTCGACGCGCAGGACTGGATGACCGACGACCTGCTCAACGCGCTGTGGACTGAGATCACCCGTAGCGCTTCGGTTGGCGCCCGTGTCATCTTCCGAACCGCGGCAGAACCCAGCCTGCTGCCCGGCCGCGTCTCCAGCTCGCTGCTAGACCAATGGACCTACGAGGCCGACGCCTCGCGCGAATTCTCGGCAAAAGACCGCTCGGCGATCTATGGCGGCTTCCACCTTTACGTGAAGCGCGCAGCATGAGCACGACGGAGCTGCCGGCCAGCCATGCCGAACTGATGGACGGCGTCTACCGCTGGCAGCGCCACATCTACGACCTGACCCGCAAATACTACCTGCTCGGCCGCGACCGGCTGATCGACGGGCTGGACGTGCCGCAAGGCGGCACCGTGCTGGAGCTCGGCTGCGGCACTGGCCGCAACATCGCGCTGGCCGCCCGCCGCTATCCCGACACTCGCTTCTTCGGCCTCGACATCTCGGCCGAGATGTTGGAGACGGCCAATGCCGCCATCGCTCGCGAAGGTCTCTCCGGCAAGGTCAAACTGGCGCGCGGCGACGCCACCGATTTCGACGCCAAGGCGTTGTTCGACGTCGAGCAATTCGACCGCGTCTTCGTGTCCTATTCGCTGTCGATGATCCCCGGCTGGGAGAAGACGATATCGGCAGCGCTGGCCGCGCTCGCGCCTGGCGGCTCGCTGCATGTCGTCGATTTTGGCCAGCAGGAGGGCCTGCCGCGCTGGTTCCGAACGATGCTGCGCGGCTGGCTGCGGAAATTCCATGTTTCGCCGCGCGCCTCGCTGCGCGACGTGCTTGAATCGGAATCGCAGCGCACCGGCGCAACCTTCCGTTTCAGAACGCTTTATCGCGGCTATGCCTGGCTCGCCATGATCGGATCCTCCAAATAGCAAGTGCTACTGGAGCAATTCCAGGAAAAGTGTGAGCGGTTTTCCGTCCGAAATTGCGTAAAAACAAACAGATAGGGCGTTTCGCCGTTTCTATGAAACGGTGAAACGCACTAGTGCAGCGCCTTCACCAGCGCTCCCACCATGGTCTGCGGCCGGTAGCCTAGCTTGGCCGGCGTCAGCCCAAGCCGCACCACCACCAGCTGCTCCGACGGAATGATCGCGACCGTCTGGCCGTCATGGCCTTCCATCCAGTAGGTGTCCTTGGGCAGACCGGCGGCAGCACCGGCGCCGGGCTTGTCTTCGTCGCCCGGGCCTTCGATCCAGAGCTGGCCTTTGCCGTAGACCTTCGACGCCGGCGCCGGCTCGCGCATCCAGTCGACGAAACCGGCAGGCAGGATCTGGTTGCCGTTCCAGGTTCCGCCCTGCAGCAGGAACTGGCCGAAGCGCGCCCAGTCATGCGCGGTGGCGTAGAGATAGGACGAACCGACGAAGGTGCCCTGCTCGTCGGTCTCCAGCACCGCGCTGTGCATGCCGAGCGGCTCGAACAGCGCCGTGCGCGGCCAGGCCAGCGCCTTGGCCTTGTCGCCGATCGCGTCCTGCCACAGCCGCGACAGCATCACCGCCGTGCCGCTCGAATAGGAAAACACCTTTCCGACCTCGCCGGTTAGCTGCTTGGCCTCGGCGAAGCCGGCCATGTCCGGCTCGAGATAGAGCATGCGCGTCACGTCGGCGACATCGCCATAATCCTCGTTGAATTCCAGCCCGCTCGACATCGCCATCATGTCGGCAACGCTGATGGCGGCGCGGCCATCGGCCTTCCACGCCTTGACCAGACCCTTGTTGTCGATCGCCATTTTGCCGTCCTTGACCAGCGTGCCGACGATCGCGGCATTGACCGTCTTGGTCATTGACCAGCCGAGCAGCGGCGTCTTGGCCGAGAAGCCGTCGCCATAACGCTCGGCGACGACGCGGCCGTTCTTCACCACCACGATGGCGCGCATGCCGGGTCCGGCCATGGCCGAGTCGTCGACGATTTTCGCGACCTCGGGATTTTGTGACGCATCCACGCGCTCGCCATCGGGCCAAAGCGCGTCCGCCTGCGCCGGTGCGGAAGCTGCCGCGCGCCGCGACGTCTGTCGCGCCTTCCCGGTGTCACCGTCGGGAACCGAGGCGCAGCCGACGCCGTCGCGTTCCACGGCGACGCTCTTGCCCAGCACCCACAGCAGGCCGGCGGAGACAAGTCCCCTTTCCTTGTCGACGGAGATTTTCATCAGCCTGAGCAGCGGATGGCCCGGCGCCTGCACGTCGACGGCCAGAACCTGGTTAGCGTCGCGGCCGGCAATGAAGACGTTCGAGCAGACGATCTTGGCCGAATAGCCGGCGCCGACTCGGATCAGTTCCGGCGGCGCGAAATAGAGCCAGGCGAAGAGCGCGACCACCGCCAGGATCACCAGGCCAAGCAGACACTTGATGAACTTCGCGACAGCCTGCATCTTTCCCCGCCTCTTTGGATTCGCCGGCACGATTTATGTCATCGATTTGCCGCCATTGCTTCCGCAAAATCACCGGCGTAGTCGAGCGCCGTCAATGGATTATCAACCATGTTCGGCGATCAACTTGTCCATGTCGCCCAAAATTGCACAGCGGTTTTGGGACAACGACATGGACGGACAAATAAGGCGGACGATCTCGTGGGGCGATCGTCCGGCAGGGGGACGCGAGGTTAGCGACCACCATCAGTAAAGGACCCATCAGCGGCCGGCTGAACCCGGCTCGGGGAATATCATGCGCCGTCTCGCGGCCATCCTGATGCTGACGCTGCTCTGCGCCTGCTCAACCGTCGACGACCTTTCGCCGTTGTCGCCATCCTTGCAGACGGTCACCGTGCGCGCGCCCAAATTCGAGGATTCCAAGCCGCATGAGTGGGACAGCGGCGCGCCATGGACCTACGCCATCCACGGCACCGATGTCTCCAAATACCAGACCTCGGTCGACTGGCCCACCGCCAGGGCCAGCGGCATCTCCTTCGCCTTCATCAAGGCGACCGAAGGCGGCGACCGCTTCGACGAGAATTTCAACGAGCACTGGGCACGCACCAGGGCAGCCGGAATCCCGCGCGCGGCCTATCATTTCTTCTATTTCTGCACGCCGGCGGAAGCCCAGGCGCGCTGGTTCATCGCCAATGTCCCAAATGACCCGTCAGCCATGCCGCCGGTGCTCGACATGGAATGGAACCCGAAATCGCCGACCTGCAGGCTGCGCCCCGATGCGGCCACCGTCCGCAGTGAGATGACCGTCTTTCTACAGATGGTCGAGCGTCACTACGGCAAGAAGCCGATCATCTACACCTCGGTCGACTTCTTCGACGACAACCAATTGGCGACGTTCCGCGGCTACCCCTACTGGCTGCGCTCGGTCGCAGGGCACCCGCGTGAGAAATACGGCAGCCATCCCTTCACCTTCTGGCAGTACACCGGCACCGGCATCGTGCCCGGCATGACCGGCAAGTCCGACATCAACGTCTTCAACGGCTCGGAAGCCGCCTGGAAGAAGTGGCTGCGGCAGAACACCCGTTGACATCGGCCCTCCCGCCTGCTTTTCGACACGGCGGGCGGCGAAACATGCAACCGCTGGTAATCCGGAGCGGCGCACTCGCGCGAGTGCATGGCGCGGCTCCTGGGCTTTGAAATCCTCGCATGCGCCTGTGCGGTCCCGACCCGGGATCACGATCAGGTCATGCGCCGGTCTCGAAAGGAAAGCGATGCGATTGCGCGTTGAAATCCTGGCGGCGCTTTTTGTCGGCGCGTTCGCACTGCCCGCGGCGGCGCAGGAATGCGGCGGCGACTTCGAGACCTGGAAGCAGGGTGTTGCGGCCGAAGCCAAGGCGGCCGGCGTCGGCGAAACCGGGCTCGATGCGCTGGAGGACGCCACCATCGACGAGCGAGCGCTGGCGCGCGACCGCGCGCAGGGCGTCTTCACCCAGACTTTCACCGAGTTCTCCAACCGCATGATTTCGGCCTACCGCCTGAAGCAGGGCGCGGCCAATCTGAAGAAATATGCCGAAATCTTCGACCGCGCCGACAAGCAGTTCGGCGTCCAGCCGGCCATCATCGCCGCCTTCTGGGGGCTGGAGACCGACTTCGGCGCCGTGCAGGGCGACTTCCAGACGCTGAATGCGCTGGTAACGCTTTCCCATGACTGCCGCCGGCCCCAGCTCTTCCGCCAGCAATTGGTGCCGCTTTTGACGCTCATCGATCGCGGCGTGCTGCCGGCCGACGTCAACGGCGCCTGGGCCGGGGAGATCGGCCAGACGCAGATCCTGCCGACCGACTATCTTGCCGAGGGTGTCGACGGCGATGGCGACGGCAAGGTCGATCTCAGGAACAGCGTGCCGGACGTCATCATGACGACCGCCAACAAGATCATGTCGCGCGGCTGGAAGCGCGACCAGCCCTGGGTCCAGGAAGTGCGCGTTCCCGACGACATGCCATGGGACCAGACCGGCCGCACCAACAAGCTACCGCTGTCGCAGTGGGCTCAGTGGGGCGTGACCGAGCCCAACGGCAACCCGCTTGTCGACAATGGCCTGAAAGCCGGCCTGGCGCTACCGATG
>NZ_RZSA01000535.1:0-4590 GCF_003998075.1 Mesorhizobium sp. M2A.F.Ca.ET.037.01.1.1
CCTTCCGTCGGCGGGCCGACGGCGAGGAGCGGTCGACCAAGATGCCGGGCGTCTACACAGCCAGCGGGCTTGCCAATGCCTGCGCCTATCTCGATGGGCGGATACGGTCGATTGCAGTCGGCAGCGCGCTGGTGTCGCGGCGGGTCATTGGCGAAACGAGATTCCCGGTTGGGCTTGCCTATGACGAGGACACGCTGTTTTGGGCGCGCGTCATCGCCAAGGCATCGGTTGCCGTCGTGAGACAACCGATCTTCACCTATTTCGTGTCTGCGGAGCGCTCCGACGATCGTTTCACGGTCAGATCTGCCGGGCGCTTTTTGGAATGGCGCCTGGCGCTGCGCCGGCTCCGGTCCTGCGGCATCGCGGAGCGGTCGCTGAAGGTCAGGGAAGGCCTCGTTGCCTTGAAGATCGCGCGCGTTCATTACGCGCGCGGCGATTTTCGACAAGGCGGCAAGATTCCTCAACGTGGCCGAGGCCGCGCCACGGGCGGGCGCGAACGCCTGGCGTTGCATGCGCTATCGATTGAAGGTCACTCTACGGCGCCGGTTCTCGGCTTCGGCCGCCCAACCGCAACGCGCCTGATGGCGTCGAGGCCGGACCTCACGACTATCTGGCAGCCGGCAATGGATCCTCAAGCCCATGCCGGCCGGTAATAGCTCCCACCCATGTTGGTGATGGAAGGCTGTTGGATAGCGGACGTATCGGTCAGCCGGCAGGGCTGACGCCTTCTGGAACAAGTCACCGGCGCGCGGCTTTATCTACGGGTCATTTCGCGGAGCCGGCATGTTACAGCATTTACAAGCGTCATCGGACCGTTCGGCGCGGGCCGAGGAAACCCAGAGAAGCGGCGCCAGCAGCTTGGCCGGGAGCACGTCGCTTAACTATGTAACCGATGCCGATCCCGGCATCCGCAGATTGAGGAAAGGCGCGGGATTCTCCTATCTAGGACCCGATGGCAGAGCCGTCGACGAAACGACGCTTGCCCGCATCAAGGCGATCGTCATTCCGCCGGCCTGGACGGATGTGTGGATCTCGCCCGATCCGGACGGCCATATCCAGGCGACGGGCAGGGATCAGCGCGGTCGCAAGCAGTACCGTTACCATTCGCAATGGACCGAGGAACGCGACGGCGTCAAATATTCCAGCCTCGTCGCCTTCGCGGAAAGCCTGCCCGCCCTGAGGCGCCAGATCGATGCCGATCTGCGCCGGCGGGGACTGCCCCTGGAGCGGGTCGTCGCCTCGGTGGTCTGGCTGCTCGACAACACCATGATCCGCATCGGCAACGCGGCCTATGCGCGGGACAATAAGAGCTTCGGGCTGACCACGCTGCGCGACCGCCATGTCGAGATCAACGGCTCCAGCCTGCGCTTCGCCTTCAAGGGCAAGTCGGGCAAGGAATGGAAGCTGAAGCTGGTCGATCGCCGCATCGCCAAGGTCGTGCGCGGCGCCCAGGATCTGCCTGGGCAGAAGCTGTTCCAGTATCTGGGTGAGGATGGCGACCGGCGGCCGGTGCGCTCGGAGGACGTCAACCGGTACATCCGCGAGGCTTCCGGCGCCGAATTCAGCTCAAAGCATTTTCGCACCTGGGGCGGCACCATCCATGCTGCGTCGCTGTTTGCCGGGACCGAGCTGCCGGAAAGCAAGACGCAACAAAACCGGGTGATCAACAGCGTCGTCGACAAGGTCGCCGAGCGATTGGGCAATACTCGTGCCGTCTGCCGCAAATGCTACATCCATCCGCTGGTGTTCGAGGCATGGACCGAGGGACGCCTGCTTGACGAGATGGCCGAAGCCAACAAGCGCAAGCGCCTGATACAAGGCCTCGACGAGGAAGAAACGCTGGTGCTCAGATGGCTGCAGGCGCATGGCGCCTGACGGTCAGGCGCGAGGGACAGCCAAGTCCGTGATTACCAGCCGAATTTTTTTATCGACCTTGTGTCGGGAAGGGTCCTAGTGTCGCGTCCTTTGATACGGAAAGGACCTGCCATGCTATACGCCATCCTCTGCTACGCCTCCGAAGACGTCGTCTGCTCCTGGAGCAAGGAACAGGACGACGAGGTCATGGCGAAGATCCTCGACGTGCAGGACAAATACGCCAAGGCCGGCCGGCTCGGGCCCGTGGCGCGCCTTTTGCCGACAACGGCCGCGACGACGCTCAGAAAGGTCAAGGGCGAGGCGGTCGTGCTTGATGGCCCGTTTGCCGAGACCAAGGAACAGTTCCTTGGCTTTTACACGCTTGAATGCCGCGACCTCGACGAGGCGGTCGAATTCGCGCGCGAGCTTTCCGAGGTCAATCCGAGCGGAGGCTCCTACGAGATCCGGCCGGTTTCGGTCTTCAATCCGACAAAGGTCGCGGTATGACGGACCTTGCCTGGATAAGCACGGCGATCAGCAACGCCCGTCCGCAGGCGATGGGCGCGCTGCTGCGCTACTTCCGCGATCTCGACGCCGCGGAAGAGGCTTTCCAGGACGCCTGCCTGAGGGCGCTCAAGAACTGGCCGAAGAACGGGCCGCCGCGCGATCCCGCCGCCTGGCTGATCTTCGTCGGCCGCAACAGCGGCATCGACGCGGTGCGCAAGCGCGCCAAGCAGGCGCCGATGCCGGAAGAGGACCAGATCACCGATTTGGAGGACGCCGAGGGCGACATGGCCGAGCGGCTGGACGGCGCGCATTACCGCGACGACATCCTGCGGCTTCTGTTCATCTGCTGCCATCCGGATCTGCCGGCGACGCAGCAGATCGCGGTGGCGCTGCGCATCGTCTCCGGCCTCACGGTCAAGCAGATCGCGCGCGCCTTCCTGGTCGGCGAGAGCGCCATGGAACAGCGCATCACCCGCGCCAAGGCGCGCATCGCGGACGCCGGCGTGCCGTTCGAGACGCCGGGGGCCGTCGAACGCTCGGAACGGCTCGCCGCAGTCGCGGCGATGGTCTATCTGATCTTCAACGAAGGCTATTCGAGCAATGGCGGCGAGGCGCCGGCCCGCGCGCCGCTCTGCGAAGAGGCGATCCGGCTTGCGCGCCTGCTGCTCAGGCTGTTCCAGGCCGAACCGGAGATCATGGGGCTGACCGCGCTGCTTTTGCTGCAGCACGCAAGGGCGCCGGCGCGGTTCGATGAGCATGGCGAGATCGTCCTGCTCGAGGATCAGGACCGCTCGCTGTGGAGCCGCAAGATGATCGACGAGGGCCTGGCGCTGGTCGACAAGGCGCTGCGCCATCGCAAGCCCGGCCCCTACCAAGTGCAAGCGGCGATCGCGGCGCTGCATGCGCGGGCGGCGACGGCCGAGGATACCGACTGGACCGAGATCGACCTGCTCTACGGCCTGCTGGAGCAGATGCAGCCGTCGCCGGTGGTGACGCTGAACCGCGCCGTCGCGGTCAGCAAGGTACGCGGCCCGGAAGCCGCGCTTGCCATGATCGAGCCACTGGAAGACCGGTTGTCGGGCTATTTCCACTTCTTCGGGCTGCGGGGCGGGCTGCTGATGCAGCTTGGCCGCAACGAAGAGGCGCGCATCGCCTTCGATCGCGCCATCGCCTTGGCCAACACGGCGGCAGAGGCGGCGCATATCCGCATGCATATCGACCGGCTGATCAAGGAAAGCAGCGAGCGGACTCCCGCCAAAAAAGCGCATTGATCCTCCGGCTTCACCCTCTGGCCCAATCTCGCGATCGGGCCTTGGACCATGCCGGGGTGGCGGTTTTTCACCGAAACGAGTAATGCCACGCCATCAAAGCGCCCGGGCGTTCCTATCGGCACGTCAAGGACATGGCGCATGGCTCCATTCCCACCCTTCGAGGTGGAACCTGAAAGGGACAAAAATGACATTGGCGAAGGAAACGGCTTCACTTCTTGAGAAACTCGGCGTCACCAAGGACGCGCTTTCCGGCGGCGACCTCGTCGTGCGCAGCCCGGTGACGGGCGAGCAGATCGCGGCGCTGAAGCAGATTTCGGCGGCGGACGCCGGCAAGGCCATCGATGCCGCGCACAAGGCTTTCCAGGCCTGGCGGCTGGTGCCGGGTCCGAAGCGCGGCGAACTGGTGCGCCTGCTTGGCGAAGAACTGCGCGCGCACAAGGACGAGCTCGGCCGGCTGGTGTCGATCGAGGTCGGCAAGATCCCATCCGAGGGTCTCGGCGAAGTCCAGGAAATGATCGACATCTGCGATTTCGCCGTCGGTCTTTCCCGCCAGCTCTATGGCCTCACCATCGCCACCGAACGCCCCGGACATCGCATGATGGAGACCTGGCATCCGCTGGGTGTGGTCGGCGTGATCTCGGCCTTCAATTTCCCGGTCGCGGTGTGGTCGTGGAATGCAGCGCTCGCCTTCGTCTGCGGCGATGCGGTGGCGTGGAAGCCGTCGGAAAAGACGCCGCTCACCGCGCTTGCCTGCGAGGCGATCTTCAAGCGCGCCGCAAAGCGTTTCGGGGCCGATGCGCCGGCAGGCCTGCTGCAGGTGCTGATCGGCGACCGCGTCGCCGGCGAGGTGCTGGTCGACCATCCGAAGGTGCCGTTGGTTTCGGCCACCGGCTCGACCCGCATGGGCCGCGAGGTCGGTCCTCGGCTCGCCAAGCGCTTTGCCCGCGCGGTGCTCGAG
>NZ_RZSA01000536.1:0-4590 GCF_003998075.1 Mesorhizobium sp. M2A.F.Ca.ET.037.01.1.1
CCAGCACACCACGCCGGAGGACCAGCTCACCGGCTACAAATGGACCTTCGCCTTCGGCGTGGTGTGCTGGTCGTGATGGGCAAGCAGCCGGGCGCGTTCGGCGAGCTCGTCGGCCTCGCGGCGCAACATCTCGGCCGTTTGCGGCCGCATCCGCCGGGAAAAGCTGATGAAGGTCGCGCCGTGCTCCATATGGCCGAGCGCCCAGCCGACGAAATTCTTGTTGGTCATTTCGAAGTGCGGCTTCAGCGGCCCTTCGAAATCCCACTGGATGGGCGTGTCGACGAGCAGCCTTGCCGACAGGCCGCGCCCCAGCGCCACCAGCCCGAGCTCCTCGAGGTCGCGCAGATAGAGGAACATCGAGGCCTCGCTCAAGCCCTGCGAGCGCATGATGCCTTCGGCCGTGAATTTCTCCGACAGCATGATGAAGACGAAGAGCAGCGCCGGCCGCGCCGCCAGCCTGCGCTCGATCTCCGGCGAAACGCGGTTGGCCGGACCCGGTCCGCGATTCATCGCGCCGAGCACGTTCTCCAGCTCGACGTCCGCCGCGGCGCAGATCTCCATCAGCCGGTCGAGCTTGCAGTTCCGCTCATGGAAGATCCGCTTCACCGTCGGCTCGGAAACGCCCATGCGCTCGGCGAGCGTCCGGTAGGTCAGGCCCTTGGCCTTCAGCGTCCGCTTCAGCGCCTCGAAGATCGGAGCGTTCATGGAATGCACCTCATTCGCGCGATTTCGTATCGATAAGCGATACTAGCGTCGAACCGTCTTTCCGAAAAGTATCGAAAAATTTAGCTCTCCTTCGTCACCACAGGAGAGCACCATGAACACCCTCATCGCTTCGACCGTCATCGCCGTCGCCGGCATCGCGGCGGCTCCGGCTGCGCAGGCCGGCGAGCTCTGGCGCGCCGCCGGCTTCGAGCAGCCGGAATCCGTGCTTGCCGACGCCGCCCACAACCGCATCGTCGTCTCCAACATCGCCGGCGCTCCCGGCGCGGCGGACGGCAACGGCTATTTGTCGCTTCTGTCGATGGACGGAAAGGTCATCGCCCGCCACTGGGTCGACGGCATGGATGCGCCCAAGGGCATGGCGATTTCCGGAGGCAGGCTCTACGCCGCCGACCTCACAAAGGTGCTCGTCGTCGATCTCGCCAGCGGCAGGCTGGTCGAGACCATCGACGTGCCGGGCTCTGTCTTCCTCAACGATATGACTGAGGACAGCGCGGGCAAGGTCTATGTCAGCGACATGCTGGCCGACACGATCTACCGCATCGACGGCGACAAGCCGGAGCTGTTCGTCAAGGATGCGCTGCTGGCCTCGCCCAATGGCGTGTTCGCCGATGGCGACCGGCTGATCGTCGCGTCCTGGGGGAAGGGCATCAACAAGGCCGATTTCAGCACCGCCGAGCCCGGCGGACTGCTGTCGGTCGACCTCGCCACGAAGACGATAACGCCGCTCCCCGGCGCGCAAAACTTCGCCGACCTCGACGGTGTCATCGCCATTGGCGGCACCATCTACGCCACCGCCTACATGACCGGCACGCTTTACAGCTACAAGCCAGGCGGCAAGCGGGAAGCGGTAATGCAGTTCAAGCCGGGCAGCGCCGATATCGGCACGGACGGCAAGGCGACCATCTATGTGCCGCTGATGGGCGAGGGCGAGGTCGCGGCGCTGTCACTGGATTGAGCCAGGCGGAAGTGATCGTGTCCCGCCAGCCTTCGAATTTCGCCGATCGGGATTGGACCGGCCATATAGGCGGCGCTGCCATCTGGTAGCGCTGTCGGCTCCGGGATATCCGGCTGCCATGAGCCAAGCCGTGAAGACATCCAGCCTGACCGGCGCCGTTTCTACGACCATCCCCGTGCTCACGTGCGCGCTGGCGATTTTCCTGCTGTCCGGCATGGATGCGGCCATGAAGTCGCTGACAATAGCGGTCGGCGTCTACAACACGCTGCTGTGGCGCAGCATGGTCTCGACCCTGGTCGCCGGCGCCGCCTGGTCGGCGGGGCCACGCTCGAAGCCGCGCCTTCCGGTGCTGGGCCTGCATGCGTTGCGCGCCGCGATTGTCGGCGTCGTCCTGGTCTCGTTCTTCTGGGGACTCGCCAGGCTGCCGCTCGCCGAGGCGATCGGGCTCAGCTTCGTCGCGCCGCTGTTTGCGCTCTTCCTCGCGGCGCTGCTGCTGGGCGAGCGCATAAGGCGGCAGGCGATCTGGGCGTCGCTTGCCGGCATCGCCGGCGTCGCCATCATCCTGTCCGGACAGTTCGGGCGGGAAAGCTACTCGCAGGATGCCGTGCTCGGCACGGCGGCGGTGCTCGTATCGACGGTGTTCTACGGCTACAATCTGGTCCTCGCCCGGCAGCAGGCTCTACTGGCCAAGCCGGTCGAGATCATGCTGTTCCAAAACCTCTTCGTTGGGATCATCCTTGGTTGCGCAGCACCTTGGCTCGCGGTTGCGCTGCCGGGAGATCTCTGGCTGCCCTTGGTCGGGGTGGCGCTGCTGTCGCTCGCCGGGCAATTCCTGATGAGCTGGTCCTACGCCCGTGCCGAAGCGCAATATCTGATCCCGACCGAATACTCGGCCTTCATCTGGGCGATCGCGCTTGGCTGGTTCTTCTTCGGCGAGAAGCTGGCCTGGACCACGTTGGCCGGCGCATGCCTCATCGTCGCCGGCTGCCTGATCGCCGCGCGCGCCAATCCGAAGCTTGCCGAGCCGATCGAAGCGGCGATGTGAGGCGATCTTCCAGGCCGGCGGCTTAACCTTGCGGGTTCTGCGCCGCGGCGGCCTTGAGGCGCACGCCCCTGCCGCCGCGCTCGCTGGCCTGGTTCTCGCCGATCAGCTCCACGCCGACATCATCGAGCGCCTGGATGACCTTCATCAGCGTGTCGACCACGCCCCTGACGACACCGTCGCTCGCTTCCATGCGCTGGATCGTGGGCAGGGAGACCCCGGCGCGCTCGGCAAGCGTCTTCTGGTCGATGCCGGTCAACGCCCGCGCGGCGCGCATCTGTGCGGCAGTGATCATCGGCCGGAACCTGTTTCTGAAAATATGAAAGATGTATATTTTAGATATTACAATGTCTCAAGCATCATTTTGAATGCTTCAGCCATCGATATCGCTGTCGGCCACAACTTTGCGCCGCTGCAGCAGCCGTGCCGCGAGCCAGCACAGCATGGCCCAGGCGAAGCCAGCGCACCAGCCGGCAAGCACGTCTGACGGCCAGTGCACGCCGAGATAGACGCGGCTGGTGCCGACCAGCACGGTGATCAGCACGGCAAGGCAAAGCACGAAGATCTTCGTCCGGCGATCCGGAAGGAAGCGCGCCGCCAAAGAGCCGAGCGTCAGATAGGTCACCGCCGACAGCATGGCGTGTCCGCTTGGAAAGGACAGTGACGTTTCGGTGGCCAGGTGCGAGACGAGATCGGGCCGGGGCCGGTCGACTTCGTGCTTGAGCAAGGTGGAAAGCACTTGCCCGCCCGCCACCGCCGCGAACACGAACAGCGCGGTCGAAGGCCTGCGGATCAAGATGAGATAGACGATCGTCGCGGTCGTGATCAGCACCAGCACGACGGTGCTGCCGAGCGCGGTGATGTCGCGCATCGCGCCCTGCAGCCAAAGCGGACCGATCGGGCTGTCCGGCTGCCCGGCATGGCGGAAGGCAAGCAGGATTTCGGTGTCGAAGGCGTGCGGCGTCGTCGCCCGCGCCACCTCCATCAGTTCTTCGAAACCCCATAGCCCGCCGGCGATGATCAGTCCGGCCAGAAGCAGGGGGAATTCGATCTTGGCAAGCAGCGCGCCGACGGATGGCTTCATGAGAGGCTCGAGGGTTAGAGCTTCTGCATATAGGGCCCAAGCGTGATCAGGGCGACGGCGGCGATCGCCAGCACCATGCCGGTCGCCTGGAAAGCATTGAGCCGTTCGCCGAAAAAGGCGATCGCCACGACATTGACCGCGACAAGCTGGATCACCGCCGACAGGCTGAACGCCACCGACATGCCGAACTCGCGCACCAGCCTCAGCATGATCAGGTTGCCGGCGGTATAGAGCGCCAGCGTCACAAGGAGCTTGGCCAAGCTCGGCGCCAACCCCCATTGCTTGGCCGCCATCGCCGCCAGCAGGAACATCACGGTCGAAATACCGAGCTGCGCCAGTCCCCAGAAACTCACCTGCCGTCCCCTTTTGAAGCGCCGTCGCCACGCCGGCCGCAGCCCTTGTTTCCGAACCGGGCGAAGCCGTCAAGCTGGCGGTGTGGGGGCGAAGGTCGCGGCAAGCCCCCTTCTCCCCGTCACTATACGGGGAGAAGGTGCCGGCAGGCGGATGAGGGGCGGCGCCAGCGTTGGCCATCAGCATTACACGCAGGGGCTGTCTTTGAAGACATCATTATAGCGCCACTGTTTGCCAGCTCGGCGCCGCCCCTCATTGCCCAGCCGGGCATTTCTCCCCGTATAGTGACGGGGAGAAAGGGGCTGATGTCCGAACCGGATAGATAGGTAACAGAATGGACCGATTAGATGGGTGACAGTTTTCTTGCCAGCCGGGAGGACCGGCGATGGTTTGGCGAGAGACTGGCATCATGGATGAGTGGCTTCGTTTTGT
>NZ_RZSA01000537.1:0-4581 GCF_003998075.1 Mesorhizobium sp. M2A.F.Ca.ET.037.01.1.1
GTGAAGCACCACCAGCGTGCGCTTGGCGCGGACCTGCCGCATGGCGTTCTCGAGCCGCATCGCCTCGTTGACGCTCTCGGCCACCATGGCCTTGATCGCGGGCTCGCCGAAAGAGCCAAGCATCCTCGGGCCGAAGCCGCCGACAAAACCCTTGACGCCGACAAAGCCGACTTCCATCACCTCCGTCGCTTGCCCATCGAGGAGATAGACACCGGCCTGGCGGAGCGTCGCCGCGATCTGGTCGACGCAGCCGGATTCGTAATCGTGGTTGCCGAGCACCGCGACCACGGGAATGGAGCAGGCGCGCAAATCCTCCGCGAGGAGCTCGGCCTCCTTCGGCTTGCCGAGATTGGTGAGATCGCCGGTGAGCACCAGGACGTCTGCTTCTCGGGAAACCTCGCCGAACAGGTCGCGGTAGGAAGTCTGCGCATCTTCCTGAACATGCAGGTCGCCCATGGCGGCAATCTTGACCTTGCCGTTGCCGCTCGCTTTGCGGCCCGTCCTGCTTTGTTCAGCCATCGCGGAATTCTCCAACGCCGCCGACGCCGGCGAAGCCCCATTCCTTGACGTCGATCTCGTAGTCGACCTGCGACAGAAGCCGGCCGCGACAGATCTTCATCCGCGGCGAAGGCAGTTGCCGCTGCCTGGCGAGCCGGTCGAGCAGATTGTCGAGCAGCCAGTCGGGAATGTGGTCGCGTTCGCTGGGATAGATCCATCTGAAATTCAGCAACTGCATCAAGAGCACCTCCCAGTGGGTGTCGAGATAGGAGAGCAATCTTTGCCAGTCGATCTGCTCATGCGCCTTGAGTATGGTATGGGCGATGTCGGCGCCGTCATGCCGGCCCCTGTCCTGGATGAAGCATTTCGACCAGATAAGCTCGGTCGGGCCGATGATCCTGACCCGGCTGCCCAGCAGCTCGACCTGGCGGGCATGCTCCAGCCACTGGTCCTTGACCTGCATGGTCCCGTTGGCGGACGCAAAGATCACGTCGAAGAAATGCGGGCCCTCGAAGACCTTGCCCAGCCAGCGGTCATCCTCGATCACGACGGCGTAGCCGATATCCTTGAAATGGGTGAGGATGCGTGGGCAATCGCCGGGCTTGCAGAAGATGTCGAGGTCCTTGGTCTGGCGCACGACACCGGTATAGGCGCTGACGGCATAGGTCCCGGCGACCAGAAAAGGAATGTCGGTGGCGGTGAGCTCGCGGATTGCACTCGTGTAGAACGCTTCCGCCTCCGCGCTCTTCAGCGTCGGCTCCGCCTTTGCATCGATAACCGGCAGCGTCGCCAGCACTCCCGGTAACTCGTCATTGGCCATCAACCGTTGCTCCGGCTTTCGATCTTCATTCCCATGTTTCGGTAAACAGCGGCAGACCGACGTTGTTCCGCGCTTGACGTCACGCTTCGACGAGCTTCGCCAGGACAGAGGCGCTAGTCGCCTTCGTCCCGGTACAGACGCTGGGTTGCCCGGTCGCTCTCGCGCCGCTCTGCCGGTCCGCGGCGGCGGCGGGTAAGGAGAACGTAGACGATCACGAGCATGAGAATGAGGGGACCGCCCGCGACGACGATGAACCACAAGTCGGTGCCTGACATTGATCTTCCTTCCCGGACTGAAGGCTGTGCTCCCGCAAGCAGAGGCGCCGGTGGTGCGCTAACCGGTGAAAGGTTCAAATGTTCCGCTTTCGGAACGGAGACCGCACATCAGTCGTTGGTGGCTTGAACACGCTGGCAGCTCGCCTGACCCCGTAGGGATGAAGCCCGACCTGCGTTTTCGTCCGTGACACAGGATTGCAGGCCGGGCCTGGCCTAAGTGAGGGACAAAGGCCAACCTATGTTGCACGATGATTGCGCCGCCGCCTTAACATAGGTTGTTGATGGCGGCGGGGATTGAGCGCTTCTCTTTGGGCGAATGGTCAGCGGTAAAGCGATCATGCGCTCAAAACGCATCAAACGTTTTCGCAAACCGGTAATCGTGCAGCCCGGCCGGATCGATCGTGATCGGGTGGTGGTCACTGTGCTGGATGCGGCCGACGTCCTTCTGCATACCTGGCCGAAGCCCAACTCCCGCGCCCGGCATCACGCCATCAGGGCGTGGCGCGCCAGGCTTTCGTAGACGCCGCAAAGGACGCCAGGATTTTCCTGGGCGACCAAGCCTGACGCTATTTCTGGCCGCGCGCTTCTGGCCGGGTGCCTTGAGCACTTTGCCAAGGCGGATCAAGGCTTCTGTCTCGCCCGATCTTGGCCAGCAACTGTCGGGACTGCTGCAGCAAAATCCGACTTCTGGCGATAGCGGAACCGGTTTCGCCGATCAGACGCTCCGCGCGTCGGCGGGTTTGGAGAAGATGTTCCAGGTCGAGCTGGATGCGAGGCGAGCGCAGATCATCCATGATGCCGAACACCGGGGGAAGCCGCATGTTCCCCTCAGCCGCCAAACCGCTCCAGCGCTGCCATGATAACTCTCAGCGGCCGATGCAGCTCAGGGCGGACAAGAGCGGCGCACATCAGGTACCACCTGCGCCTGTTTGCCCGCTGGCCGGGTGCTGCAACGCTTGCTTGACGGCTTCAATCAACGCCGGCGGGCAGGGTTGGCCTTCGTAGAGATCTTCGTAAAGCGAGCGGACTATGTCCTCTATCGACACGGACGGATCGGACTGCACGAGCTCGCGCGCAACAGCCTTGATGTCGGAAAAGTCATAGCCATTGGCAGCGGAGACCATTTTGTTCTCTTGTTGCTTGGCTGAGCGCCTCGCGGGCGTCCCCAGGCGCCACTCAACCGGGTCCGCCGGGTGACGCTGAAGATATCTGCGCCCGGCTCAGGTCCCCGACAATAACGCAGGTTAAAGCGACTCTTTCCGGGCTCGGATAAATTTCAACCCTGGCTTACAAGACGGTGGCAACCGAAGAGAGCCGGAGGGCCCGCCTAACTCTACCCCCAGGCGAGGCGGGCCCTTTTTGCGATCGGGGTCTTGACCGCGCCCAAGCTTCCAAAGAATTTCCGCCTCCCTCGCATGGGTTAATGCGTGGCGAGGCAGGGCGCAATTATCAAATGCAAACATAACAAAAGCGCGGCTAAGGGAAGGTTGCGGCGTGATCAAATATTATCCTGTGCGGCTGAACGAGCTTATAGAACACTACATGGAAACGCGTTCCTCGCAGCGCACGCCGGTGTCGGTCGCCGCGGCCACGAGGGCCATCTTGACCGTCATGCCGGATTGCTCGGTCGAGAGGCCGCAATTGAGCAACATGATTGCGCGATCGGCCGTCAGGCATGGTTACGCCGTGAGCTTCGATTTGACGGCCATCTAGTCCGCACCAACCCATTATCGATCGCAAGGGATCGGCAGCGACTCGCGCGTCATGTCCACAATGTGGTGCGCCAGTTCCGTTGCGTCGCAAGGTTTTTCGAACCTGCGAATCTCAGCAAAGCGTGGGGGGATGGCAGCGGCGTCATAGCCGGTGGCGAACACAAACGGAAGCCGCCTTTCCAGCAGCGCGTCCGCCACGGCAAAGTCGATGCCACCGGCCAGATCGAGATCAAGTATGGCGGCGTCGACGCAATCCAGGTCAAGGGAGTTCAAGGCCTTGTCACGGGTCGCGAAGGGTCCGATGACCGTCAGCCCGAGCCCCAAGAGGGCTTTTGTGATATCCTCAGCCAGAAAATACTCGTCTTCCATGACCAGAACACGAGCGCCGGCGAATTTCTCGTTCATGGCAAGCCTCCCGAGCGGAGTCATTTGGACCGTCTTACGCGGTCCGACATTAACATAGGTAAGGTCGCCGCCGCATCATTGTGTGTATCACGGGAAAGAGGACTGGGATGAGGCGACCTCTGATCCGCAAGCTTGAGAAATTCACGCGGCTTTCGCAGGCCGACAAGGAGATGCTGGTCAGAATTGCGGCGCAACGCGTCCGACGCTTCGCCGCGCGCGAAGACATCATCCACGAAGGCGAGAAACCTGAGTTCATCAACCTGATCAACGAGGGCTGGGCCTGCCGCTATAAGACCCTCGAGGACGGGCGGCGGCAAATCATTGCTTTCTTCCTCCCCGGCGATCTCTGTGACCTCAACGTCTTCATCCTGAAAGAAATGGACCACTCGATCGGCGCCATCACGCCAGTCGCGGTCTCGGAGATTTCGCGCGCCGCCTTCGACGAGATGATGATCGGACATCCGCGCATCACTCAGGCTCTGTGGTGGGAATCGCTGGTCGCGGCGGCGATCCAGCGCGAGTGGACAGTCAACCTCGGCCAGCGCGATGCGCTCGAGCGGATGGCGCATCTGTTGTGCGAGCTGTTCATCCGGCTGGAGGCCGCCGGCTGCACAAGCGACAGCAGTTGCGAATTCCCGTTGACGCAGACGGAACTGGGCGAGACGCTGGGCATGTCGACGGTTCACGTCAATCGCACGCTGCAGGAGCTGCGCGCCTCGAACCTCATCGTGCTGAAGGACAGGACGCTGACCATTCCCAACCTCCAGGCACTGCAGGATGTCGCGCTGTTCAATCCCAATTATCTGCATCTCGATCGCGAGGGCAGGCATCTCGACGCCAACGAGGAGTGATGTCCAAGGGCCCGCCCAAC
>NZ_RZSA01000538.1:0-4573 GCF_003998075.1 Mesorhizobium sp. M2A.F.Ca.ET.037.01.1.1
GCGGCTCGCCGCCGACCAGTGCCCCCGCCCCGTCATAACCGAGACCGCGGAGCGCAAGCGCGGCGCGCCCGCCGCACTCGCCCGCACCAATGATCACCATCCCCGGCATCGCCGTCATCCGACCTGGATCAGGACCTTTCCGGCATCGACCTTGACCGGATAAGTCCTGAGATTCACGCAAACCGGCGCGCCGCGCGCGTCGCCGGTCTTGTAGTTGAAGCGACCATTGTGCTTGGGGCATTCGATGATGTCGTCCATCACGAGCCCGTCCGCCAGATGCACCTTTTCATGCGTGCACAGGCCGTCGGTGGCGAAGTACTCGTCGTCTGGGCTGCGGTAGATGGCGAAGGTGCGTCCGGCATGGTCGAACCGCATCACGTCCTCTTCGTCGATATCCCCGGCCGCGCAGGCCTCGACCCAGTCGCTCATCTCGTCCTCGTGAAATTCCTGGTCAGCCTTCGGCAGCTCACTCGGCCGCTGCCGCCACCGGGCTGTCGTTGTGCAATTCTTCCCGGTAGGGCTTTGCCGTCGGCGGCAGCACGCGCTTGAGGAAGTAATCCTCGTTGCGCAGCTGGCGCAGGAAGGCAGGGATCATCTCGCGGTAGCCGGCCAGGATCGACGGCGTCGGTGGCGGCAGGTCGTGCTTGATCATCTCGTGCAGCTTGGGCAGCGCGTGATAGGGCACCATCGGGAACATGTGGTGCTCCACATGGTAGTTCATGTTCCAGTAGATGAAGCGGCTGATCGGGTTCATCAGCACCGTCCGGCTGTTCAGGCGGTGATCGATGACATTTTCGGCGAGTCCGCCATGCTGCAGCAGGCCGGTCATCACGTGATGCCAGGCGCCGTAGAGGCGGGGCAGGCCGACGAGCATCAGCGGCAGCCATGAATGCAGGTAGAGCGCCAGCGCGATGGTCGCGATGTAGATGGCGAGCCAGATACGCGCCACACGGATCGCCTTCGGCTGCTCCTGTTCGGGAATGAAGGTCTTTTCCGCGGGGCTGATGATGCCGGCGGCATTGCGCAGCATGTCGGTCATCGCATGCCAGGCGTCGACGATGCCGAAGAAGTTCAGCACCACGCGCAACAGGTCCGGCGGGCGCATGACGGCGATCTCGGGATCGCGTCCGACAATGATGGTGTCGGTGTGGTGGCGCGTATGACTCCAGCGCCAGGTCACCGGATTGCGCATGATCATGAAGCAGGCGAGCTGGTAGACGGCGTCGTTCATCCACTGCGTGCGGAAGGCCGTGCCGTGGCCGCATTCGTGCCAACGGGAATCGGTCGAGGAGCCGTAAAGCGTGCCGTAGACGAAGAAGAACGGCACGCACCACCAGCTGCCCCAGAACCAGATACCGCCCGCGGCGCTGATGACGAAAGCGGCGAGCCAGATGATGGTGTCGCGGATCGCCGGCTCGTCGGAGCGCTGCATCAGCTCCTTCATCTGCTTGCGCGGGATATCGGTGTGGTACCACTCGGCCGCGGCGAGCCCGTTCTCGACCGCGAGCCTGGCGTCCCGGCCGGTCAGGCTGTAGTCACGCGGCGACGCCGCCGAAGACGTGATTGCCGTCATTGGGGTCCTCCGTCAGAGCCTTGGCGAAGCGCCCGACCATGCGGGGCTCGCGCGATCGCTGACTTTGGACTTCAGCATAGCCGCAAGATCTGATAATCTCAACATCACAAAGATAGTTTCTATCATTTTCTATCAGAATGAGATATGGGTGAGCCGGATAGCCGGAGTGGGACAAGCGAGGAAGCATTCATGGCAAAGCGCCCGACCATTACCGATCTCGCGCGCGTCTCCGGCGTCAGCGTCGCCACTGTCGACCGGGTGCTGAACAGCCGTCTGCCGGTGCGCGAGGAGACGGCGCGCCGGGTCTATGACGCCGCCACCGAGATCGGCTATCACGCCGCCGGGCTGATCAAGCAGCGCATGCGCCAGGAATTGCCGGAATATCGGCTCGGCTTCCTGCTGCTCAGGGGCAATGACGTCTTCTATGGCGATTTCGCCAAGGAGCTCGAGCTCGCTGTCGCACAGTCGCAGCGTTTTCGCGGCGTTGCAGCCATCGATTTCGCCGCTTCGCTGGCGCCCGATGAGATCGCCGCCCAGATGCGTGGGCTTGCGGCGAAATCCAGGGCCATCGCCGTCGTCGGTCCGGACCATCCGACTCTGACGGCGGTCGTGGAGACAATGAAGGCGAGGGGACAGCCGGTCTTCTCGCTGCTGTCGGATTTTGCCGCCGGCATCCGCGAGGGCTATGTCGGGCTCGACAACCGCAAGGTCGGGCGCAGCGCCGCCTGGATGATCGCCAAGGCCGCCAGGAAGCCGGGCAAGGTCGCGCTTTTCGTCGGCAGCCATCGCTTCCACGGCCACGAATTGCGCGAGATCGGCTTCCGCTCATTCTTTCGCGAGCACGCGCCCGACTTCACCGTGATGGAGACGCTGGTCAACCTCGAGGCCAACGACGTGACGCATGACGCCATGCTCGACCTCCTGGCCCGCCATCCCGATCTCGCCGGCTGCTATGTCGCCGGCGGCGGCATGGAGGGCGCGGTCTCGGCGCTGCGGACGGCGCGCCCGGCCGAGATGCCGGTCGTGATCTGCAACGAGATCAACGCCGTCTCGCGCGCGGCGCTTGCCGACAACATCCTCACCATGGTGATCTCGACGCCGCTCGCGGCGCTCTGCCGCGAACTCGTCGGGCTGATGGCCCATGCCATCGAAAGCGGCGCCGCCAATGCGCCGGGGCAGACCTTCCTGCCCTTCGACATCTATCTGCCCGAAAACATCTAGGCGCGCCGATCACGATATAGCCGATGTGAAAGAATCCATCAGCCTGATGGATTCTTTCATCGTGGTTCACCCGGGCAAGGGCGCAAATTTCGACGAATTTGGTCCTCGCCCCGCCCATAGTGATCGAAAACCGGCCGCCCCGGTCGGAATCGCCCTTGACGTTTCCGAAACGAAATGGAATAAATATTTCACCAAACAGGCCTTTTGGTTCTTTCGTTCCGGAGCGCCTGTTCGAACGGAGGAAGAGGCGTTCCAGTCGACTGGCGACGCCGCATGGCCGCAGGGAGAGATTCCCCGGGCAAACCGGGGATTCCGGTTCAATAGGTGCAGCCGGACACCAAGTGGAGGAGAAAATGAAGAAACTTCTTTTGGGCGTCGCGCTTTCGGCGCTGATGTGTTCATCCGCCTTCGCCGCCAAGATCGGCGTTTCGATGGCTCTTTTCGACGACAACTTCCTCACCGTGCTGCGCAACGGCATGATCGCGCAGGCCAAGGGCATGGATGGCGTCGAGCTGCAGGTCGAGGACGCGCAGAACGACGTCGCCAAGCAGCTCGACCAAATCAAGAACTTCGCCGCCTCGGGCGTCGACGCCATCATCGTCAATCCGGTCGACACCTCGGCCACGCAGGCGATGTCGGACGCTGCCGCCGCGGCCAAGATCCCGCTGGTCTATGTCAACCGCGAGCCGGTCAATGTCGACAAGCTTCCCGACAACCAGGCCTTCGTCGCCTCGAACGAAGCCGATTCCGGCACGCTCGAGACCAAGGAGGTCTGCCGCCTGTTCAAGGAAGCCGGCAAGAAGGAAGCCAATGTCTATGTGATCATGGGCGAGCTTTCCAACCAAGCCGCGGTGCAGCGCACCAAGGACATCGACGAGGTCATCGCCACGCCGGACTGCAGCTTCATCAAGATCATCGACAAGCAGACCTCGAACTGGAAGCGTGACGAGGCGCAGAACCTGATGACCAACTGGCTGTCGTCCGGCAAGGCCTTCGACGGCGTCATCGCCAACAACGACGAAAGCGCCATCGGCGCCATCCAGGCGATGAAGGCCGCCAATATCGACATGAAGTCGGTCGTGGTCGGCGGAGTCGACGCCACCCAGGACGCGCTGGTGGCCATGCAGGCCGGCGATCTCGATGCGACGGTCTTCCAGGACGCCGCCGGCCAGGGCGCCGGCGCGCTCGACGCCGCGCTCAAGCTCGCCAAGGGCGAGAAGGTGGACAAGAAGGTCTACATCCCGTTCCAGCTCGTGACACCGGCGAACATCGACAAGTTCTTGAAGAAGAACTGAGGCGCCTCGATACGGGGCGGCGCGTCCAATCGGAACAAGCGCGCCGCTCCGCCTTTCCTCCCGCCCGCGCGGGAGGCCGGACAGCTGCGCCCGACGGAGGAAGAAGACGTGTCACAGACATCGCATGGCATTGGCGGGCTGAGCTACGACGCCAAGAAGCGCCCGTGGCCGGCCGAGTTCAACGTGTTCCTGGCCCTGGTCATCCTGGTCGCCGCCTTCGAGCTGGTCGGCCGCGTCTTCCTCGGCGACAGCTTCCTGTTCAACACCCGCGAGAATGTTTCCGGGCTCTTCAACGAGCAGCGCCTGCAGATCATCATCCTGCAGGTCTCGATTGTCGGCATCATCGCCATCGGCGTCACCCAGGTCATCATCTGCGGCGGCATCGACCTGTCCTCGGGCTCGATCGTCGGCGCCACCGCCATGATCGCCATGAGTTTCGCCCAGGTCGCGACCGTCAACGGCAATCCCAATCCCAAGGCGATGT
>NZ_RZSA01000539.1:0-4570 GCF_003998075.1 Mesorhizobium sp. M2A.F.Ca.ET.037.01.1.1
TGCAGACCTGGTTGATCGCGGACCCGCCGGCGGCGCAGAGCTCGACCTCATTGGCGGTCGCCGCCACCCGCCGCGGCGAAATGCCATGCCGGACGACGCCGTGATTGGCGGCGAAGATCGCCACCAGCGGCCGGTTGATTGCCGGCGGCGCCCGCCCGCTCCAGGCGGCAATCCAGGCCGCGATGTCCTCGATCCTGCCCAGCGATTCGTTCGGCTTGTCCGCCTTGGCAAACAGCGCGCGGACACGCGCGGCCGCCGCGTCATCGGCAGGGGGCAGCGCCGTCAGGAGGCTTCGGAAATCATCGAAAGGCTTGGCAGGCATTTGCGTCGGTCGCGGTCCGTTGCGGAAATCGCAAGCGGCATAGCCGCCTTCTGCAGCCGGCACAACCGCCTGACGATGCCGCGAACGCGTTGCCTTGCGGCGCATTGCGGAGGGCTTGCATTGCTCCGGCGGTTGCACCATGTGGAATGAACGCAAGAGAACACTATGACCGCCATCGAATCCCCCTGCATCCTGGTCTGTTCGATCGATATGAAAACCGGGTTCTGCTTCGGTTGCGGACGCACGCGCGACGAGATTTCCGACTGGCTCAGGATGACTCCTGACGTTCGCCGGGCGGTGATGGCCGAACTGCCGGCGCGGCTCGAAACGGTGGAGCGCCGGCCGCGCCGCGAAACCCGGCGTGCCCGCATGGCGCGCGAACGCGGCGTTCTGTGAGAAGAAACCGATGAACCGGCTGTTCTGGATCGTCATGGCGGTGATCGGCGTCGGGCTGGTGCTGCTGATGCTCAACAACTCGGCCGGCCACACTTTCGGCATGAACAACAATGATTTCGGCCGGCTGATCTGGGTCGGCGTGCTGGTCATGGTGATCGGCGCGAGCCTGCTCCGCTCGGGCCGGCCGCTTGGCGACATGGCACGCAATATCGGCGTCTGGGCCGCACTGATCCTCGTGCTGATCGCCGGCTATCAGTATCGCTACGAGCTGCAGGACGTCGCGAGCCGCGTGACGGCCGGTCTCGTCCCGGGCAGCCCGCTGGCGCTCGGCGTGGAGAACGGCCGCCCGACCGTCACGCTCGACAAGGCCGGCAATGGCCACTTCGAGGCCCGCATCCTGGTCAACGGCGCGCCGGTGCGCGCCGTCGTCGACACCGGCGCGACCAGCACGGTGCTGACATCGGAAGATGCCCAGGCCGCGGGCTTCAACCCGGCGGCGCTCAGCTACAGCGTCGACGTCTCCACCGCCAACGGCATGGCGCGCGCAGCCACCGTCAGAACCGACGAACTGGCGATCGGCGGCATCGTGCGCAAGGATATGACGGTGATGGTCGCCGCGCCCGGCATGCTGGAACAAAGCCTGCTCGGCATGAACTTCATCGGTTCGTTGTCGGGTTTCGACGTGCGCGGCGACCGCATGATCCTGCGGGATTAATCGGATCGAGTCAGGCCGCCTCGGCTTCCGCCGCGAAATCGATTGCCGCGAAAGCGGTCTTCAGCACCTCCGGCCCGGCTCCAGGTTTGTTCGCATCCGTGGAAAGTATCTGCCGGAAGCGGCGCGCGCCGGGCAGGCCGTGGAACAGTCCGACCATATGGCGGGTGATGTGGCCGAGCCGCCCGCCGCGCTCGATATGGCGCGCGGCGTAACCGGCCATGGCGTCGATCAGGCCCGGATAGTCGAAGGCGGGTGCAACTTCGCCGTAGAACGCGGTATCGACGCCGGTCATGATGCCCGGCGTATGGTAGGCGGCGCGGCCGAGCATCACGCCGTCGACATGGCCGAGATGCGCCGACGCCTCGGCAAGCGATTGAATGCCGCCGTTGATGCCGATGAATTCGTTCGGCTTTCTGGCCTTCAGCCTATAGACGCGCGGATAGTCGAGCGGCGGGATGTCGCGATTCTCCTTGGGGCTCAGCCCTTCCAGCCAGGCCTTTCGGGCATGCACCCAGAGCGCGTCGGCGCCGGCCGCGAGCACGCCGTCGGCAAGCGTGTCGAGCGCAGGCTCCGGGTCCTGGTCGTCGACGCCGATGCGGCATTTGACCGTGACGGGGATTTTCACCGAAGCCTTCATCGCCGCGACGCAGTCGGCGACCAGGGCCGGCGTCTTCATCAGGCAGGCGCCGAATGTTCCCGACTGAACACGATCTGACGGGCAGCCGACATTGAGGTTGATCTCGTCATAGCCGAAGGCCTCGCCGATCCGCGCCGCCTCGGCGAGCTTTGCCGGATCCGATCCGCCGAGCTGCAGCGCCACCGGATGCTCGACATCGTCGAAACCGAGCAACCGTTCACGCGCGCCGTGGATGACCGCGTCCGCCACAACCATCTCGGTGTAGAGCAACGCGCGGTGCGTCAACTGACGGTGGAAGAACCGGCAATGCCGATCCGTCCAGTCCATCATGGGCGCAACGGCCACCCTATGATCTTGATTTTTCAGCACTTTTATTTAACATCAATTTGTTGGAACCTGCCGAGTGCACACAAACTTACGCCAGAATACGACCCTTTTCGCCAAGTTTCGATCTCTCAGTGCACACGAAAAATGGCCTATACGAAGCTCTCATCCGGTTCCTGGTGCGTGCAGGTTCGTCGCAAAGGTCGCTGCGTCAGCGAGACGTTCTTGCGCCGAGACGACGCACGACGATGGGCGACCGAAACCGAACGCTAAGTCGACCGCGGCGAGACGCCGACCAAGTCTCGTGTAGCACGCCTTAAAACTTTCGGCGAACTCATCGACCTCCATATCGACGACATGTGCGATGTAGGCAAGTCCCCATGCCGCTCCAAGGCCGCCGCCCTCGATATACTCCAACGACACCTGGGGAATGCAACATCGCGGCTGTCGATCGCTAGCGGCTCATCCGTTTTGGTCGTGAGCGGGCCGCCCAAGGTGAAACGCGACATGGAGGAAGGCTATGGCGGACGACAAATCCAAGAGAGGCAAACAGGACAGAGCTCGGGTTTCGGCAAGCGAGCCGTATGAAGTCAATTACTTTGCCCGGAAGCATGGCATCACTAAGGACCAAGCCCTGAAAATCATCAAAGACACCAAGGGCAATCGGGACAAAGCGAACGCTGTCGCTGAGAAAATCTCTGGCAAGTAGAGCCTCGGCACGGGGACGCTGGACACGACCCGCTCTACGGCGTTTTGATTGCACTTCCTTGGGCAGGGGCAACTCATGTTTCGGATCATCGTCACCATGGCGGTCGCCGGCATTTTGATGGCGTCGGTCCCGGCGTCGATCATCAGGCGTCCGGATCCTTCAACCATATTCTTGGTCGACCATACCGGTCGAGGGCTGCTGGTGGTTTGTACATGGCCGCTTTACAGGCGGATTTGGTAGCGCTACCGTTTCGAAGTCGCGTGACCCCGGGGGGAGGAAATCTGGGGCAGACGTCGCCGACGCCAGTGGTGGATCGCCGCACCGGCATCCGTTTCAAGCCACGCCTGATAAAAACGGCTCCCCGCGACAAGTCGCAGGGACCATCGGGAGGAATTCGATGGCGTCTGTCGCGATTGGCGATGTCTACAAATCGTTCGGGGCCACCGAGGTCCTGCATGCCGTCAGCGTCGATATAGATGACGGCGAGTTCGTTACGTTGGTCGGACCGTCCGGCTGCGGGAAATCGACGCTTCTGCGGATGATTGCCGGCCTGGAAAAGATTTCGCGCGGCCATATCTCGATCGGCAGCCGGATCGTCAATGACGTTGCTCCGAAGGAACGCGACGTGGCCATGGTCTTTCAGAATTACGCGCTCTATCCGCATATGACGGTTGCGGAGAACATGGCGTTCTCGCTCATGCTCAAAGGTGTTCCGAAGGCGGATAGCGATAAAGGTGTTAAGCGGGCAGCCGAAATCCTCGGGCTGGTTCCGCTGCTGTCGCGCTATCCGCGGCAGCTCTCAGGCGGCCAACGTCAACGCGTCGCCATGGGCCGCGCCATCGTTCGCAATCCGCAGGTGTTCCTGTTTGATGAACCGCTCAGCAACCTCGATGCCAAGCTCAGAGTGCAGATGCGCGCCGAGATCAAGGAGTTGCACCAGCGGCTGAAGACCACGACGGTGTATGTCACGCATGACCAGATCGAGGCCATGACCATGGCAGATAAGATCGTGGTCATGCACGACGGCATGGTCGAACAGATCGGGCCGCCGCTAGATCTATACGACCGGCCGAACAACCTGTTCGTGGCAAGCTTCATTGGTTCTCCCGCCATGAACATGCTCAAGGGAACAATCCTGACTGAAGGCACGCCGCGGTTCCAGGGCGAAGGAGGGATTTCGGTGACTTTGCCCGCGCCGTTCTCCATCGGCAATGGCGAGCCCGTCGTGCTGGGGATACGGCCCGAACATTTGCGGCTGGCCGACAATGGCATTCCAGTCACCGTGGTGGTGATCGAGCCTACCGGTTCTGAAGTACAGATCATCGGCCGGACGGCGGGAGGTGAGGATATCGTTGCCAATTTCCGGGAACGTCATTCCTTCACGCCTGGAGAAACCATCCAACTGTCGGTCGAGCCTGATCACGTTCATCTCTTTCACGGCGAAACCGGCAAGCGCATCGATAAGCC
>NZ_RZSA01000053.1:0-13025 GCF_003998075.1 Mesorhizobium sp. M2A.F.Ca.ET.037.01.1.1
GAGGAACGCCGTGGCGTTCGCGCGGCGCTTAAAATCAGACGCGGCGCTTCTTGCGCGGACGGCAGCCATTGTGCGGGATCGGCGTCACGTCGCGGATCGAGGTAATGGTGAAGCCGGCCGCCTGCAGCGCGCGAAGGGCCGATTCACGACCGGAGCCGGGTCCGCAGACCTCGACCTCGAGCATGCGCATGCCGTGTTCCTGCGCTTTCTTGGCGACGTCCTCGGCAGCCATCTGGGCGGCGAACGGGGTCGACTTGCGCGAACCCTTGAACCCTTGCGCACCGGCTGACGACCAGGCAATCGAATTGCCCTGCGCGTCGGTGATGGTGATCATGGTGTTGTTGAAGGTCGAATTGACGTGGGCAACGCCCGACGAGATGTTCTTGCGTTCGCGACGGCGAACACGAGCGGCTTCCTTGGCCATGGTAGTCCTTTCAGTTGATCTCTACACCGCCGTAATGCCAGCGGCTCCACCTTGAGAAGCGAGTAGGGAATAGTGAGTAGCGAATAGAGTCCTACTCGCTAATGACTACTCGCTATTCGCCCAATTACTTCTTCTTGCCGGCGATCGCCTTGGCCGGGCCCTTGCGGGTGCGCGCATTGGTGTGCGTGCGCTGGCCGCGGACCGGCAGCGAGCGGCGGTGACGCAGGCCGCGGTAGCAGCCGAGGTCCATGAGCCGCTTGATGTTCATCGAGACTTCGCGGCGCAGGTCGCCTTCGACCTGGTAGTCGCGGTCGATCGTCTCGCGAATCTGCAGCACTTCCGCGTCGGTCAGCTGGTTGACGCGGCGGTCCGCCGGGATGCCGACCTTGTCGACGATCTCCTGGGCAAACTTCTTGCCGATGCCGTGAATGTACTGAAGCGCAATGACGACGCGCTTGTTGGTCGGAATGTTGACGCCGGCTATACGAGCCATTTTCTTCTCTTTCTCCATGTAGGCCGGACGAGCCGGCGTTCAAGTTACCCCGCGTCCGGTGGAGGCCGGCCCTTGCGGGAGTTTCCTGGTTCAAAGCGGACGCCTTGCCCGCAAGGGCAAGCAAAGTCCATGCCTGATAGGAAGACGGGCCGCCATACCCCAACGACCCACTTCAGTCAAGCGCAATCTTCAATTGTCGCCAAGCGCAATCTTCAATTGCCGGTCCGGCTCACTTCGCCGCGGCCGCGAGCACCTTGCCGATCTCGTCGGTCACGGCATCGATACTGGCCATGCCATCGACGGTCTTGAGCTTGCCTTTGGCGTAGTAGTAGCCGGTCAGCGGCGCCGTCTTCTTGTAATATTCGCGCAGGCGTTCCTCGAACACCGCCGGGTTGTCGTCCTTACGAACAGGCTGGCCGGCGACCTTGGCATCCTCGGCGCGCTTGACGATTCGTCCGACCAGCGCCTTGTCGTCGACGACAAGCTCGATGACGGTGTCGAGCGCGATGCCGCGTTCGGCAAGCATGGCGTCGACCGCATCCGCCTGGACCAGCGTGCGCGGATAGCCGTCGAGAATGAAACCCCTGGCGCAGTCCGGCTGATCGATGCGCTCGGCGACGATGGCGTTGACGATCGCGTCGGAGACCAGCTCGCCGGCATCCATCACCGCCTTGGCACGCTTGCCGACCTCGGTTCCGGCCTGAACGGCAGCACGCAGCATGTCCCCCGTCGAGAGCTGTGGGATGCCGTGTTGTTCTACCAGTCTTTGTGCTTGCGTCCCCTTGCCCGCCCCCGGCGGCCCAAGCAATATCAGCCTCATCTGCTCCTCTTCCCCCCGCGCAACTTCGACTTCTTGATCAGGCCCTCATACTGGTGCGCGATCAGGTGACCCTGAATCTGCGCCACCGTGTCGAGCGTGACACTGACCACGATCAGAAGCGATGTGCCACCGAGGTAGAAAGGTACGCCAGTCGCCGAAATCAGGAATTCCGGCAGCAGACAGACCAGCACCAGGTAGATGGCGCCGATAACGGTGATACGCGTCAGAACATAGTCGATATATTCGGCGGTGCGTTCGCCTGGACGATAACCCGGGATGAAGCCGGAATGCTTCTTGAGCTGGTCGGCCGTGTCCTTCGGATTGAAAACGATCGCCGTGTAGAAGAAGGCGAAGAAGACGATCATGCCCGCATAGAAGATCATGTAGAGCGGCTGGCCGTGGCCGAGCGAGGCGAGGATCGTGCTTGCCCAGGCCGGCAGGTTGGTCGCCTGCGAGAAGCCCGCGACGGTTGCCGGCAAAAGCAGCAGCGAGGACGCGAAGATCGGCGGGATGACGCCCGAGGTGTTGAGCTTCAGCGGCAGATGCGAGGTGTCGCCCTGGAACATGCGGTTGCCGACCTGGCGCTTCGGATACTGGATGAGCAGGCGGCGCTGCGCGCGCTCGAAGAAGACGATGAGCGCGATGACGATGATGGCCAGCACGATGATCGCGAGGATGAGGCCGGTCGACAGCGCGCCAGTGCGGCCGAGCTCCAGCGTGCCGGAGATCGCCCGCGGCAGGCCGGCGACGATGCCGGAGAAGATGATCAGCGAAATGCCGTTGCCGATGCCGCGCGCGGTGATCTGCTCGCCGAGCCACATCAGGAACATCGTGCCGCCGACCAGCGTGACGACGGTCGAGATGCGGAAGAACATGCCGGGATCGTTGACGATGCCGTTGCCGCCCTCGAGACCGATCGAAATGCCGTAGGCCTGGATCAGCGCCAGGAGCACGGTGCCGTAGCGCGTGTACTGGTTGATGATCTTGCGGCCCTGCTCGCCTTCCTTCTTCAGCGCTTCCAGCGAGGGGATGACTGAGGTCATCAGCTGCATGATGATGGAGGCGGAGATGTAGGGCATGATGCCCAGCGCGAAGATCGCCATGCGCTGCACGGCGCCGCCGGCGAACATGTTGAACATGCCGAGCACGCCCTTGCTCTGCGAGGAGAAGGCCTGGGCGAAAGCGTCGGGGTTGATGCCGGGAAGCGGGATGTAGGTGCCGAGGCGGTAGACGAGCAGCGCGCCGATGGTGAACCAGATGCGCTTCTTGAGATCCTCGGCCTTGGCGAAGGCCGCGAAATTCAGATTGGAGGCTAGTTGTTCAGCAGCCGAAGCCATGCCTGATTCTCCGCTAGAGCATGATGCCGAAAAGTGTGGAGCGGTTTTCGGACAACATCCTGCTCTACTTCATTGATTTCCGTGTCACGCTCGACGCCCCCAGCTCAGGCGGCGCGTGTCACCGAAGCTCACGAGATAAGCTCCGGACCTTAAACATGCAAGCGGCCGCGTTGACGCGGCCGCCCAATTCATCTGGTCAAAGCGCGGTTCGAGGGAAAATGCGAAGTCATCCCGGTCGGCCGTGCTTCAAATCGCCGTTACTCGGCGGCGGCCGCTTCCGGCGGCTTCACCGAACCGCCGGCCTTCTCGATCTTCTCGATCGCGGCCTTGGAGGCGCCAGCGACGTCGAAGGAGAGCTTGGCCTTGAGCTCGCCGTCGGACAGCACGCGCACGCCGTCCTTGGCGCGGCGGATGACGCCGGCGGCGACCAGGGCCTCGGCCGTCACAGCCGCCTTGGCGTCGAGCTTCTTGGCGTCGATCGCCGCTTGGATCTTGGCCAGCGACACCACCGCGAAGCTCTTGCCGAACAGGTTGTTGAAGCCGCGCTTCGGCAGGCGACGATAGAGCGGCATCTGGCCACCCTCGAAGCCGTTAATGGCAACGCCCGAACGGGCCTTCTGACCCTTGACGCCGCGACCGGCGGTCTTGCCCGAGCCGGAGCCGATGCCGCGACCGAGGCGCTTCCTGGAATGCGTGGCGCCGTCCTTGTCACGCAGATCGTTGAGTTTCATCATTCTTCTCCTGCGCTTCCGTTCAGGCCTCGTCCACGACGCGGACGAGGTGCTGGACGGCGGCGATCATGCCGCGCACGGAAGGGGTATCTTCCAGCGTGCGCCGCTTGTGCATCTTGTTCAGGCCGAGGCCGACCAGCGTGGCACGCTGCTCCTTCGGCCGGCGGATCGGGGAGCCGATCTGCTCGACGGTGATGGTCTTGGTAGCTTTCTTGGCCATGGTCGAAATCCCTGGTCAGCGTCGACTATTCTTCAGCCGCAACGGCGGTGCCGCGGCGGGCCTGAAGGGTCGAGTACTTGATGCCGCGCGCGGCAGCCACATCCTTCGGATGCATCTGGCTCTTCAGCGCGTCGAAGGTGGCGCGAACCATGTTGTAGGGGTTCGACGAACCCATCGACTTGGCGACCACGTCATGCATGCCGAGCGTCTCGAAGACGGCGCGCATCGGACCGCCGGCGATGATGCCGGTACCCTGCTTGGCGGCGCGCAACAGAACGCGTCCGGCGCCCCAGCGGCCCTCGACGTCGTGATGCAGCGTGCGGCCCGAACGCAGCGGCACGAAGATCATGTCGCGCTTAGCCGACTCGGTCGCCTTGCGGATGGCTTCCGGCACTTCGCGCGCCTTGCCGTGGCCGAAGCCGACGCGGCCCTTCTGGTCGCCGACGACGACGAGAGCGGCAAAGCCGAAACGACGGCCGCCCTTCACCACCTTGGCGACGCGGTTGATGTGGACGAGCTTGTCCACCATGCCGTCGTCACGCTCTTCGCGTTCACGCTCGCGGCCGCGGCCGCCTTCTCTACGTTCCTGTGCCATATCCTAGTCCTTGTTCTTTTCCGGAAGCACGGGTTGCTGTTTGCCGATGCCGCCTTTGGGTCATCAGCGGCGAAATTAGAAGCTGAGGCCGCCTTCGCGGGCAGCTTCGGCCAGCGCCTTGACGCGGCCATGATAGATGTACGGGCCACGATCGAAGACGACTTCCTTGACGCCGGCCTTCGAAGCGCGCTCGGCGATCAGCTTGCCGACGGCCGCGGCGGCGGCGGTGTCGGCGCCGGTCTTGAGCGAACCCTTGAGGTCCTTCTCGAGCGTCGAGGCGGCGGCCAGCGTGTGGCCGTTGGCGTCGTCGATGACCTGGACGTAGATGTTCTTCGAGGTGCGGTGCACCGACAGACGCGGACGTGCGCCGGCGACCCTCTTCAGTTGGCGGCGGACACGCTGCGCGCGGCGCTGAATGGTTTCCTTGGGGCTGGGCATATTTTCAGTTCCTTGCCTTCAGTAGACGGGGGCAACCCTGTGCGGTAGGCCAGGCCTCCCGCGACCGCTCCCCGCGGCGTTACACTTCTCAAGCCTGGCCCCGTCCGAAAAGTCCGCGACTTTTTGCTGCGCTGACCTTCGGTTCGGGCCAAGCCTATTACTTCTTCTTGCCTTCCTTGCGCACGATGCGCTCGTCGGCATAGCGCACGCCCTTGCCCTTGTACGGCTCCGGACCGCGATACTCGCGGATCTCGGCGGCGACCTGGCCGACCTGCTGCTTGTCGATGCCCGAGACCGTGATCTCGGTCGGCTTCGGCACCGTGATGGTGATGCCCTGCGGCGTCTCGTAGACGACGTCGTGGCTGAAGCCAAGCGCGAGTTGCAGGTTCTTGCCCTGCAACGCCGCACGATAGCCGACGCCGGTGATCTCGAGCTTCTTCTCGAAGCCGTCCTTCACGCCCTGCAGGATGTTGACGATCTGCGTGCGCGACATGCCCCACTTGGAGCGGGCGTTCTTGGTCTGGTCGCGCGGCTCGACGGAGATCTCGTTGTTCTCCATCTTGACCAGCACTTCGTCGTTCACCACGAACTTCAGCTCGCCCTTCGGGCCCTTCGCCGTCACGGTCTGGCCGTTGACGGAGGCGGTCACGCCCTGCGGCAGCGAAACGGGTTTCTTTCCGATACGAGACATTTTGTTGTCCTCGTCACTTCTTTGGTTTCAGGTTCCAGTTCCCGGGCGCGATCCCGAGAACCGAAGCCCATTCATCAATCTCTTGGCCGATCAGAAGATCTGGCAGAGGATCTCGCCGCCGACATTCTGCTCGCGCGCCTCATGGTCGGCCATGACGCCCTTCGGCGTCGAAAGGATGGCGATGCCGAGGCCGTTTGCGACCTGCGGGATCGACTTAGCCGAGACATAGACGCGGCGGCCGGGCTTCGAGACGCGCTCGATTTCGCGCACGACCGGAGCGCCGTCGAAATACTTCAGCTCGATCTCGATTTCGGACTTGCCGTTTTCGAAATCGGTCTGGCTGTAGTCGCGGATATAGCCTTCCGACTTCAACACTTCGAGGACGCGGGCGCGCAGACGCGAGGCCGGGGTCGAGACGCTCGACTTCTTGCGGCCATAGGCGTTGCGGATGCGGGTCAGCATATCGCCGAGAGGATCGCTCAATGACATCTCAGTGTCTCCTTACCAGCTCGACTTGACCAGGCCCGGGATCTGGCCGGTGTTGCCCAGATCGCGAAGCGCGATACGCGAAAGCTTCAGCTTGCGATAGTAGGCACGCGGACGCCCCGTGACTTCGCAACGGTTGCGGATGCGGATCTTGGCCGAGTTGCGCGGCAGCGCCGACAGCTTCAACTGGGCGCGGAAACGCTCTTCCATCGGCTTGGACTGATCCATGATGATGGCCTTGAGCGCCGTGCGCTTGGCGGCGTACTGGTCGGCGAGCTTGCGGCGCCGGTTGTTCTTCTCGACTGAGCTGGTCTTTGCCATTTCAGATTTTTCCTTTTTCGCTGCCGTTACTGGCGGAAGGGGAAGTTGAAGGCCTTGAGCAGAGCCCTGGCCTCGTCATCCGTCTTCGCCGTCGTACAAACGATGACGTCCATGCCCCAGACCTGATCAACCTTGTCGTAGTTGATCTCCGGGAACACGATGTGTTCTTTGATGCCCATGGCGTAGTTGCCACGGCCGTCAAAGCTCTTCGGGTTCAGTCCGCGGAAGTCGCGAACGCGCGGCAGCGCGATGTTCACGAGGCGGTCGAGGAACTCGTACATGCGTTCCTTGCGCAGCGTGACCTTGGCGCCGATCGGCATGTTCTCGCGCACCTTGAAGCCGGCAATCGAGTTGCGGGCGCGGGTGACGACGGCCTTCTGGCCGGCGATCAGCGCGAGATCCTCGGCCGCGACCGAGGGCTTCTTGGAATCGGCGGTTGCTTCGCCGACGCCCATGTTCAGCACGATCTTGTCGATGCGCGGAACCTGCATCTCGTTGTCGTAGCCGAACTGCTCCTGCAGCGCCTTGCGGATGGTCTCCTGATAGACCTTCTTGAGGCGCGGCTCGTTCTTGGCAGTTGCCTGCTTGGTTTCAGCCTTAGCCATTGATGACTTCTCCCGAACGCTTGGCGACGCGCACCTTCTTGCCGTCCTTCTGGATGGTGAAGCCGACGCGGGTCGGCTTGCCGTCCTTGGGGTCGGCCAGCGCGATGTTCGACAGGTGGATCGGCGCTTCCTTGGTGATGATCCCGCCCTCTTGGGACTGGGTCTGCTTCTGGTGACGGCGAATGAGGTTCACGCCGCGGACGACCGCGGTGTCTTCCGTCGGCTGCACCGACAGGACTTCGCCCGAACGGCCCTTGTCCTTGCCGGCAAGCACGACGACCTTGTCGCCTTTTCTGATCTTTTGCATTGGTCCGGCTCCTTACAGCACTTCAGGCGCGAGCGAGATGATCTTCATGTGGTTCTTGGCGCGCAGCTCGCGCGGAACCGGTCCGAAGATACGGGTGCCGATCGGCTCTTTCTTATTGTCGACGAGAACGGCCGCGTTCTTGTCGAAACGGATCACGCTGCCGTCCGGACGGCGGATGTCCTTGGCCGTGCGAACCACGACCGCCTTCATCACATCGCCCTTCTTAACGCGGCCACGCGGAATGGCTTCCTTGATCGACACCACGATGATGTCGCCGACGGAGGCGTACTTCCGCTTCGAGCCGCCCAGCACCTTGATGCACATGACACGACGGGCGCCGGAATTGTCCGCGACGTCGAGGTTTGTTTGCATCTGAATCATGACTGGCCGCCTTCTTCTTTTCTAACGGGACGGGTGCTTTCACCCCTCCCCGGTCTGTCCAAAATTCGATTCGTTCGCCCGGATCAAGCCTGATCCGAAGAGACGACAACCCAGCGTTTGTCCTTCGAAATCGGCTTCGATTCCTGGATGAATACCTGGTCGCCAACCTTGTGGGCGTTGTTCTCGTCGTGCGCCTTGTACTTCTTGGTCATGCGCACGGTCTTCTTCATCACCGGATGCGTGAAGCGACGCTCGACCTTGACGACAACCGTCTTCTCGTTCTTGTCGCTGACGACGGTGCCCTGCAGGATACGCTTCGGCATGGTCTTAACCCTTCTTGGCCGCGGCTTTTTCCGCAGCGATGGTCTTGATGCGCGCGATGTCCTTGCGGACCTGCTTCACGCGCGCGGTCTTCTCGAGCTGGCCGGTGGCCTTCTGGAAGCGCAGGTTGAACTGCTCCTTCTTCAGCGCGGCCAGGTCGTCGGTCAGCTGATCCTGGGTCTTGGTCCGGATGTCTTCGGCTTTCATGATCGCCTGTCCTTATTCTGCGATGCGCTGCACGAAGCGCGTCTTGACCGAGAGCTTGGCGGCGCCGAGACGCAGCGCCTCACGCGCGGTCTCCTCGCTGACGCCGTCGATCTCGAACATGATGCGGCCGGGCTTCACGCGCGCCGCCCAATAGTCGACTGCGCCCTTGCCCTTACCCATGCGGACTTCGGTCGGCTTCGAGGTGACCGGCAGGTCCGGGAACACCCGGATCCAGACGCGGCCGGCTCGCTTCATCTCGCGGGTGATCGCGCGGCGGGCCGCCTCGATCTCGCGCGCGGTGACGCGGTTCGGCTCAAGCGCCTTCAGCCCGAAACCGCCGAAATCCAGATTGGTGCCGCCCTTGGCGGTACCGTGGATACGGCCCTTGAACTGCTTGCGGAACTTTGTGCGCTTTGGCTGCAGCATCGTTCTAACTCCAAATTCTCAAATGTCTCAGGCGTTCTCGCGACGACGGCCGCGTTCGCGCTCGCCACCAGCACCGCCGCCGCCATGCGCGGCATCGCCTTCGGTTGCACGGCGCTCGGAAGCCATCGGGTCGTGCTCGAGGATCTCGCCCTTGAACACCCACACCTTGACGCCGCAGATGCCGTAAGCCGTGTTTGCCTCGGCCGTGCCGTAATCGACATCGGCACGCAGGGTGTGCAGCGGCACGCGGCCTTCACGGTACCACTCCATGCGCGCGATTTCGGCGCCGCCGAGACGGCCGGAGCAGTTGATGCGGATGCCTTCGGCGCCGAGACGCATGGCCGACTGAACGGCGCGCTTCATGGCGCGGCGGAACGCGATGCGGCGCTCGAGCTGCTGCGCGATCGACTGGGCGATCAGCGTGGCGTCGATTTCCGGCTTGCGCACTTCAACGATGTTGAGGTGCGTTTCGGACTTCGTCATCTCGGTCAGCTTCTTGCGCAGCTTCTCGATGTCGGCGCCCTTCTTGCCGATGATCAGGCCCGGGCGCGCCGCATGGATGGTGACGCGGCACTTCTTGTGCGGACGCTCGATCACGACCTTGGAGATCGCGGCCTGCTTGAGTTCCTTCTCAAGATACTTGCGGATCTTGAGGTCCTCGTGCAGCAGCTGGCCGTACTCGCCGGTGTTCGCGAACCAGCGCGAATCCCAGGTACGGTTGATGCCGAGACGCAGCCCGATCGGATTGACTTTCTGGCCCATTATGCGGCCTCCCCTTTTTCCTCGACTTCACGAACGACGATCGTGAGGTGTGAGAACGGCTTTTCGATACGGCTGGCGCGACCGCGGCCACGAGCGTGGAAACGCTTCATGACGATCGACTTGCCGACATAGGCTTCCGCCACGACCAGCGCGTCGACGTCGAGGTCGTGATTGTTTTCCGCGTTGGCGATCGCCGATTCCAGCGTCTTCTTGACCGTGCCGGAAATCCGCTTGGCCGAGAATTCGAGGTCGGAAAGCGCTGTCGCGACCTTCTTGCCGCGGATCAGCGCGGCAACCAGGTTCAGCTTCTGCGGGCTGATACGGATCGTGCGCAGAACGGCACGCGCCTCGTTATCAGCAAGCCTGCGCGGAGCTTTGGCCTTGCCCATGATTATTTCCTCTTCGCCTTCTTATCCGCGCCGTGACCGTAATAGGTCCGGGTCGGAGCGAATTCACCGAACTTGTGGCCGACCATGTCCTCGTTCACCGAGACCGGGACGTGCTTCTGGCCGTTATAGACACCGAAGGTGAAGCCGACGAACTGCGGCAGGATGGTGGAGCGACGGCTCCACATCTTGATCACCTCATTGCGACCACCTTCACGAACCTTGTCCACCTTCTTGAGAAGGTAGCCGTCGATGAAGGGGCCTTTCCAAATCGAACGAGTCACTTGGCGTTACCTCTTATTAGCTCTTGCGCTGATGACGCGAGCGCAGGATGAACTTGTCGGTCGCCTTGTTGGACCGCGTCTTCTTGCCCTTGGTCGGCTTGCCCCAGGGCGAAACCGGATGACGGCCGCCTGAGGTGCGGCCTTCGCCGCCGCCGTGCGGATGGTCGACCGGGTTCATGGTCACGCCGCGATTGTGCGGACGCTTGCCGCGCCACACGGTGCGACCGGCCTTGCCGTCGTTGATGTTGCCGTGATCGGGGTTCGACACGGCGCCGACGGTGGCCATGCAGGAACCGTGCACGACGCGCTGCTCGCCCGAGTTGAGGCGCAGAATCGCCATGCCCTGGTCGCGGCCGACGAGCTGCGCGTAACCGCCAGCCGAACGGGCGACCTGGCCGCCCTTGCCCGGCTTCAGCTCGATGTTGTGGACGATCGTGCCGACCGGCATCGAGGCCAGCGGCATAGCGTTGCCCGGCTTCACGTCGACCGCTTCGCCGGCCACGATCTTGTCGCCGGCGGCAAGACGCTGCGGAGCCAGGATGTAGGAGAGCTCGCCATCGTCATACTTGATCAGCGCGATGAAGGCGGTGCGGTTCGGATCGTATTCGATACGCTCGACCGTGCCGACGACGTCGTACTTCTTACGCTTGAAGTCGATGATGCGGTACGAACGCTTGTGACCGCCGCCGATGAAGCGGGCCGTGATGCGGCCGTAATTGTTGCGGCCGCCCGACTTGGTCAGGCCTTCGGTCAGGCCCTTGACGGGCTTGCCCTTGTAGAGGCCCGAGCGGTCGACGATGACCAGCTGGCGGGTGCTCGGCGTTATCGGGTTGAATTTCTTAAGTGCCATTGTCCTGTCCTCGCGGCCTTGCTCAGAGACCCGTCGCGACGTCGATCGACTGGCCGTCGGCCAGCGTCACAACCGCCTTCTTGACGTCGCCCTGGCGGCCAACCGTGCCGCGGAAGCGCTTGATCTTGCCCTTGCGGACGAGCGTGTTCACAGCCGTCACCTTGACGCCGAAGAGAGCTTCCACGGCAGCCTTGATTTCCGGCTTCGACGCCTTCTTGGCGACGTTGAAGACGACCTGGTTCTGCTCGGAAGCCATGGTCGACTTTTCGGTGATCGCCGGCGAGACGATCACGTCGTAGTGACGGAGGTCGTTCATTTAAAGCGCTCCTCGAGAGCCTCGACGGCGGCCTTCGAAAGGACCAGCGTGCCGCGGCGCAGAATGTCGTAGACGTTGATGCCCTGGATGGGCAGCACGTCGATGTTCGGAATGTTGGTCGCGGCCAGCTTGAAGTTCTGGTCAAGCTCGGCGCCGCCGATCACGAGGGCGTTGGTCAGCCCCAGCGTCTCGAGGTTCGCCACCAGGGCCTTGGTCTTGGCTTCGGCAAGCTTCAGCTCGTCGACGATGATGAGCGAAGCGCTCTTGGCCTTGGCCGAGAGAGCATGCTTCAGGCCCAGCGCGCGCACCTTCTTCGGCAGCTCGTGCTCATGGCTGCGCACGACCGGGCCGTGCGCCTTGCCGCCGCCGCGGAACTGCGGAGCGCGAGCCGAGTGGTGACGGGCGCGGCCCGTACCCTTCTGCTTGTACATCTTGGCGCCGGTGCGCGCGATCTCGGCGCGGCCCTTGGCCTTGTGCGTGCCCTGCTGCTTCTTGGCGAGCTGCCAGCGCACGACGCGCTGCAGGATGTCCTCGCGCGGGTCGAGGCCGACAATCTCTTCGGAGAGCTTCAGCTCGCCGGCGTCCTTGCCGCCCAGCGTTTTAATCTTGAGGTCCATTATTCCGCTCCCTCAGTGGCCGGGGCTTCGTTCTTGGCGGCGGCAGCGGCACGGATCGCGGCGGGCTTCGGCGCGTTGGCCGGCAGCGCAACCTTGGCGGCGTCGCGAACCAGGATCCAGGCGCCCTTGACGCCGGGAACCGCGCCGCGGATTAGGATCAGGCCGCGATCCACGTCCGTCGAGACGACCTCGACATTCTGCGTGGTCACGCGGGTGTCACCCATGTGGCCGGCCATCTTCTTGCCCTTGAACACCTTGCCCGGGTCCTGGCGCTGACCGGTCGAGCCGTGCGTGCGGTGCGAGACCGAGTTACCGTGGGTCGCGCGGCCACCACCCATGTTGTGCCGCTTGATCACGCCCTGGAAACCCTTGCCGGTCGAGGTGCCGGTGACGTCGACCTTCTGGCCGGCGACGAAATGCTCGACGGTCAGCTCGGCGCCGACGTCAATCATGTTGTCGGCGGAGACGCGGAACTCCGCGACCTTGGCCTTGGGCTCGACGGACGCGGCGGCGAAATGGCCGCGCATCGCCTTCGACGTGTTCTTCACCTTGGCAAGGCCAACGCCGAGCTGGACGGCGGTGTAGCCGTTCTTCTCCTGCGTGCGCTGAGCCACGACCTGGCAGTTCTCCATCTGGAGAACGGTGACGGGAACGTGTTCCCCCGCATCGTTATAGATGCGGGTCATTCCCACCTTCTTTGCAATCACACCTGAACGCATCGGTTCAATTCCTTTAGAGTTCCGGGCCAGGGGCACCGCCCCTTACCGCGTTCTCATTCCTTTAGAGCTTGATCTCGACGTCGACACCGGCGGCCAGATCGAGCTTCATCAAAGCATCGACCGTCTGCGGAGTCGGATCGACGATGTCGAGCAGACGCTTGTGCGTACGCATCTCGAACTGCTCACGGCTCTTCTTGTCGACGTGGGGCGACCGGTTGACCGTGAATTTTTCGATCCGCGTCGGCAGCGGGATGGGGCCGCGGACGTTGGCGCCGGTGCGCTTGGCGG
>NZ_RZSA01000540.1:0-4569 GCF_003998075.1 Mesorhizobium sp. M2A.F.Ca.ET.037.01.1.1
ACCAAGCTGGTCAATGGCCTGGGCCTGCGCGTCAATCTCGTCGCCTCGCCTTTCGAGCAGCCGCTCGGACAGCGCAGCTTCGCCGAGATCTGGTCGCGACAGACGCGCTGGGCGCGGCTGCGCCGGGTCACGTTCCCGCTGTTCTTCACGCCAGAGATCCTGACCGGCGCGGCGGCGCCGCTCCTGCTGGCGCTGGTTGCCGCGGCAAGCGCCGGCGTCAGCCTGTCCACCACGGCTTTGTGGGTGCTGGCGATCGCCTACCTGCCGGAATGCCTGCTGGCCTTGGCCAAGGGCTGGTACCTGTCGCCGCGCAGCGTCACCGCGATGATCGCGCGTGACGCCATGCTGCCGGCCATCTGGGCGCGCGCCTGGTTCGGCGGCGCCGTCGAATGGCGCGGCAATGAGATGACCATCCGCACCCGCGCGCTGACAGAACTTGAGGAGATCGCCTGATCTCCCACGATGTTTTCCGGCTTATTTTGCCGCCTTCAGCGCCTGCTCGATGTCCTCCAGCAGATCGTCGGTGTCCTCCAGGCCGACCGAGAGCCTGAGCGTGCCGGGGCCGATGCCGAGCTCGGCACGTGCCTCGTCACTCAGGTTCTTGTGCGTCGTCGTCGCCGGATGGGTGATCAGGCTCTTGGCGTCGCCGAGATTGTTGGAGATCAGCACGATGTCGAGCGCGTTCTGGAAGGCGAAGGCCGCCTGCTTGCCGCCCTTGACGTCAAGGCAGATCAATGTCGAACCGCCCGACATCTGCTTCTTGACGATATCGGCCTGCGGATGATCGGCGCGGCCGGGATAGATGACGCGCGCGATCTCCAACCGGCCGGCCAGGAAATCGGCGATCCTGCCGGCGCTCTCGGTCTGCTGGCGCACGCGCAGCGGGAGCGTCTCCAGCCCCTTGAGCAGCGTCCACGCGTTGAAGGGCGACAGGCTGGGGCCGGTGTGGCGGAAATAGTCGTGCAGGTTTTCGTCGATCCATTTCTTGTCCGACAGGATGACGCCGCCGAGGCAGCGGCCCTGGCCGTCAATATGCTTGGTCGCCGAATAGACGACGATGTGAGCGCCGAGCTGCAGCGGCTTCTGCTGCAGCGGCGTGGCAAAGACGTTGTCGACGATAACGCGCGCGCCGATCGAATTGGCGAGCTTGGCGACCGCGGCGATGTCGACCACTTCCAGCGTCGGATTGGTCGGGCTTTCCAGGAAGAACAGCTTGGTGTTCGGGCGAACCGCCTTTTCCCAGTTGGCGATGTCGGTGCCGTCGATCAGCGTCGCCTGGATGCCGTAGCGCGGCGCCAGCGTCTCCACCACCCAGCGACAGGAGCCGAACAACGCGCGCGCCGCAACGATGTGGTCTCCTGCCTTCACGCTGCAGAGCAGGGCGGCGGAAACGGCGGCCATGCCGGAGGCGGTGGCGCGGGCATCCTCGGCGCCTTCCAGAGCGCACATGCGCTTTTCGAACATGTCGACGGTCGGGTTGGCGTAGCGCGAATAGATGAAGCCCGGTTCCTCGCCCTTGAAGCGGGCTTCCGCCGCCTGCGCCGTCTCATAGACATAGCCCTGCGTGAGATACATCGCCTCTGCGGTCTCGCCGTACTGGGAACGCAGCGTTCCGCCATGCACGAGTGCCGTTTGAGGTTTCCAGTTGCGCTTCTTGGTGCTCATAGCCCTGCTTCCAGACATAAAAAAACCGGCCGCGAAGTCGCAACCGGTCCATATAGCCTTGCGGCTCGACGGTCCTTTAGCGACTTGTTTAACGTGGCTGCAAGCCGACCGGCCAAATCACCACGGGATAACGACCCTTTAAATGAGCGCCGCGCTTGCGTCAATTGCCGGCTTCATTAAGAGGTTTGTACCAGCCGGACGGCAAGAGCCTGCCTAGGTCCTCGCCCGGCCTTGTGAACGGAGCCAGCCTTTGCGGCAGACAGGCATTCTTCCGGATCAGGACATCGCGGCGCTGTTTGAGGCGAACGCGCTCAAGTCGCCGCGCGCGCTGGACACCAACCAGATCCAGCCGGCCAGCCTCGATCTCAGGCTCGGCGACAAGGCCTATCGCGTGCGCGCCTCCTTTCTGCCGGGGCCCGATCATCTGGTCGCCGACAAGCTCGAACGGCTGAAGCTTCACGAGATAGACCTCACCGGCGGCGCGGTGCTGGAAACCGGCTGCGTCTATATCGTGCCTTTGCTGGAAAGCCTGGCATTGCCGGCCGAGGTTTCGGCCTCGGCCAATCCGAAGAGCTCGACCGGCCGCCTCGACATCTTCACGCGGGTCATGACCGATCGCGGCCATGAGTTCGACAAGATCGCCGCCGGCTATCACGGGCCGCTCTATCTCGAAGTCAGCCCGCGCACCTTCCCGATCGTCGTGCGCGCCGGCTCGCGGCTGTCGCAGATCCGTTTCCGCATCGGCAATGCCGTGCTTTCGGAAAGCCAGCTGCGCGACCTTCACCGTGCCGAGATGCTGGTCGCCACCGAGCCGCCCAATATTTCCGGCGGCGGCATCGCGCTCTCCATCGACCTCGACGGCGACAAGGACGGGCTTGTCGGTTATCGCGGCAAGCACCACACCGGCCTGGTCGATGTCGACAAGCGCGCCGCGCAGGATGTCGTCGACTTCTGGGAGCCGATCTATAAGAGCGGCGCCGGCGAGATCGTGCTCGACCCTGACGAATTCTACATCCTGGTCAGCCGCGAAGCGGTGCACGTGCCGCCGCTCTATGCCGCCGAGATGACGCCCTTCGATCCGCTGGTCGGCGAGTTCCGCGTCCACTATGCCGGCTTCTTCGATCCGGGCTTCGGCCATTCCGCCGCCGGCGGCAGCGGCAGCCGCGCCGTGCTCGAAGTGCGCAGCCACGAAGTGCCTTTCATCCTCGACCACGGCCAGATCGTTGGCCGCCTCGTCTACGAGCACATGCTGAAGCGTCCGCAGGCGCTCTACGGCACCGATCTCGGCTCGAACTATCAGGCGCAGGGCCTGAAGCTTTCCAAGCATTTCAGGGCCGCGCGCTGAGCTGCCAACCTCCCCCCTTGAGGGAGGGGGAGATGCCCGGCAGGGCAGAGGGGAGCGCGAAGGATCGCGGCCTTTGTATTTGAGGCAGGTGAGGGCTTCCGAGGTCTGAGCTTGAACGAGTGGAGACGCTGGCGGGACAGCGCCCCCCTCTGGCCTGCCGGCCATCTCCCCCACGAGGGGGAGATCACCCTTCCTACAGCGCCTTCACCGCCACCTTCACCGGATTTTCGATCTCCAGCGGATTGCGCAGCGGAAGCCCGAAATCCGGCGCCTCGATCTCGAACGTGTCGCCGGCCTCGGTCTTGATGCCGTCGGCGAAGGAGAGCGTCGCGGTGCCGAACATATGCACATGCACGTCGCCCGGCTGGCGGAAGGCCGAATATTTGAAGTGGTGGTGCTCGAGATTGGCGATGGTGTGCGACATGTTCGCCTCGCCCGACAGGAACGGCTTTTCCCAGAGCAGCTTGCCGTCGCGCCAGATGCGCGATGCGCCGCGGATGTCGGCCGGCAGGTCGCCGATCAGGATCTCGGGGCCGAACGAGGCATTGCGCAGCTTGGAATGGGCGAGGAACAGATAGTTCACCCGCTCGGTGACATGATCGGAGAACTCGTTCGACAGCGTGAAGCCGACGCGGAACGGCGCGCCATCATCGCCGATGACATAGATGCCGGCGATCTCGGGCTCCTCGCCGCCGTCCTGCGCGAAGGCCGGCGACATCAGCGGCGCGCCCGGCGCCACCGCCATCGTGCCGTTGCCCTTGTAGAACCATTCCGGCTGCACGCCGACCTGGCCTTTGGCCGGCTTGCCGCCTTCGAGCCCCATGCGGAACATCTTCATGGAATCGGTGAGCTCCTGCTCGCCGCCCTCGCTGAGCTTCTTGTGCATGGAATCGCGCGTCGCCGCGGAGCCGAGATGCGTCAGCCCGGTGCCGGTGAGATGCAGATGCGCCGGGTCCGGATGGTTGATCGGCGAGACCAGCCTCCCCCTCTTGTAGGCGGCATCGAGATCGACCGTCTCGCCATAGCCCTTGCGCTCGATTAGCGCTTCGAGCCCGATGCCGGTGCGCGCGGCCTCCATCGCCAGCGAATAGACGCTGCGCGCGCCATTGATGACCCTGGTCTTGCCGCCGCCATTGCGGGCGACGACGCGGATCGTCTCGGCGTCGTCGAGGATCTGGGAGATCAGCATGTTCGAATCCTCTCTCATTTAGCGGCCGCCCGCGGGCAAGCCTTACCCGGCGCGGCGTGGAGCGATCCCCGCCGCGGTTGAAACTCTTCGTCCGGATTGCGTTCGCGCGCTCGGTCCTTGTGCGGACTTCTTGGCGCCGACGGGTTGCCGGCAGCGTCGCGATCTGGAACCCGTATGCCTCCTGAACTTTGTTCCGGCCCTTAAGCCTTGTTCTTGTTGTAGACGTCGAAGATGACGGCGCCGAGCAGCACCAGGCCCTTGACCACCTGCTGCCAGTCGACATTGACGCCCATGATCGACATGCCGTTGTTCATCACGCCCATGATGAAGCCACCGACCACGGCGCCGATCACCTGGCCGACGCCGCCCA
>NZ_RZSA01000541.1:0-4553 GCF_003998075.1 Mesorhizobium sp. M2A.F.Ca.ET.037.01.1.1
CCGCAAGCGCGACGGCCACAGGCTCTCGTCCGACGAGATCGCGGCCTTCGTCGCGGGGCTGACGGCCGGCACCATCTCCGAAGGCCAGGTCGGCGCTTTCGCCATGGCCGTATTCCTCAACGGCATGAGCCGCGAGGAAGCGGTGGCGCTGACGATTGCCATGCGCGATTCCGGCGACGTGCTCGACTGGTCCGACCTGCCTGGCCCGGTCACCGACAAGCATTCGACGGGCGGCGTCGGCGACAATGTCTCGCTGATGCTGGCGCCGATCGTCGCCGCCTGCGGCGCCTATGTGCCGATGATCTCCGGCCGCGGCCTCGGCCACACCGGCGGCACGCTGGACAAGATGGATGCCATTCCCGGCTATGCCAGCCAGCCGGATTTACCGCTTTTCCGCAAGACGGTGCTCGAGACCGGCTGCGCCATCATCGGCCAGACCGCCGATCTGGCGCCCGCCGACCGCAGGCTCTACGCGATCCGCGATGTGACGGGAACGGTCGAATCCATACCGCTGATCACCGCTTCGATCCTGTCGAAGAAGCTTGCCGCGGGCCTGGGCTCGCTGGTGCTCGACGTCAAGCTCGGCAACGGCGCCTTCATGGAAAAGTCGCGCGATGCGGTGGCCCTGGCGAACAGCCTGGTGGAGGTCGCCAACGGCGCCGGCCTGAACGCATCGGCGCTGGTGACGGGCATGAACGAACCGCTGGCCTCCGTGGCCGGCAACGCGGTCGAGGTGAAGAATGCCGTCGACTTCCTCACCGGTCGTTTTCGCGACAAGCGTCTGGAGGACGTGACGCTGACGTTGGCGGCCGAGATGCTGCAGTCGGCGGGGCTGGTTTCGTCGCAGCAGGATGGCCTCAGGCGTGCGACCGAAGCGCTCGCCGGCGGCCGGGCGGCTGCCGTCTTCGCGCGGATGGTGTCCGTGCTTGGCGGCCCAGGCGATTTTATCGAGAACGCTGAAAAATATCTGCCGAAGGCGCAGGTCGAACTGGCGGTGAAAGCGGAACAGGCCGGCTTTGTGACCGGCATCGCCACGCGCGATATCGGGCTTGCCGTCGTGACGCTTGGCGGCGGGCGTTCCCATCCGGACGACAGGATCGATCATGCGGTCGGTTTGACCCGGCTGTTGCCGGTCGGCGCGGAGTTGCGCGCGGGGGAGGCGCTGGCGCTGGTCCATGCCCGTACCGACGCGGAGGCGGAGACAGCAGCGGCGGCGGTGAGAGCCGCTTACACGATCGGCAGTTCCAAGCCGCCCGCCGAGAAGACCGTGCTCAGGCGGATATTGGCTCGATAAAGCAGGTCACCGTTTCGCGGAAACGGTGACCTGCTTTATCTGTTTTGTTTTGACGCAATTCCGGACGGAAAACCGCTGCACACTTTTCCTGGAATTGCTTATGACACACTTACTGGACAAGCAGCAGCGCGCCGTCTTGGACCTGGTATTTCTGCAACCGCTGCAGGAAGCTCATGCCGATGAGGTTGGTCTGCAGCGCCCGGTCGTCGAGCACCATCGCCTGGACGTTGTCGACCGAGATCTTGCCAATCTGCAGGTGGTCGACTGTCACAACAGCGGCCTTGATCGCCCCATTGGCGGTGTTCGCCTGTTGATTGAAATCTGACGGGTTGAGCGAGATGCCGATCCTGCGCGCGGTCGAGGCGTTGATGGCGACCAGTGTCGCGCCGGTGTCGATCATGCCATCGATCTGCCGGCCGTTGAGCTTGAACTGGGATGTGAAATGGCCGCGGGCATCGGCATTGACCAGAACCTGCCGGCCGAGCGGCAACGGCGCCGCTGGCTTGCTCGGCACCGAAGCGAGGTTGACTTGGGGCTCGGCCTTCGGCGCCGCCGGCCGCGCGGCATCGGTCGATTTGAGCAGTCCGTCCACCAGATGCGGATTGGCCTGAAAGACGATCGGAATCGAGGCCGAGGTTCCGGCAAAAATACCGAGGATGAGAAGCTTGCGCAGCATGGATGCCCCTTGGATCAAGGCCACATCCTAACGCTGGCATGGTGTTTGCCGCTTTAATGTGCGCCGGAACCGCGCGGTTGTGTAAACGCGCGGTAAACGGATGCGCTCACTTTGTCCCGTACATGCGATCGCCGGCGTCGCCGAGGCCGGGCATGATATAGCCCTTGTCGTTCAGCTGGCGGTCGATCGAGGCGGTGAAGATCGGCACATCCGGATGCGCCTTGGTGAAGCGCTCGATGCCTTCGGGGGCGGCAAGCAGGCAGAGGAAGCGGATGTTGGTGGCGCCGCGTCCCTTCAGCTTGTCGATGGCGGCAATCGCCGAATTGGCGGTCGCCAGCATCGGATCGACGACGATCACCAGGCGGTCGGCAAGGTCGCTCGGCGCCTTGAAGAAATATTCCACCGCTTCCAGGGTCTCATGGTCGCGGTAGAGGCCGATATGGGCGACGCGGGCGGCTGGCACCAGATCGAGCAGGCCCTCGAGCAGGCCATTGCCGGCGCGCAGCACCGAGGCGAAGACCAGTTTCTTGCCTTCCAGCGTCGGCGCCTCCATCTCCTCGATCGGCGTCTCGATCATGGTCGTGGTCAGCTCGAGATTACGGGTCACTTCATAGCCGAGCAGCAGCGAGATCTCGCGCAGCAGCCGCCGGAAGCCGGCCGTCGAGGTCTCCTTCTTGCGCATGATGGTCAGCTTGTGCTGGACAAGGGGGTGGTCGACGACGGTGACGCCCTGCATCGTGATCTCCTGAAATTCCGGCTGCTGGAAGCGACCCTAGCGACAATGCGCCGGCCAAGGAACCGCCCGGCGGCCATCCACCACAGCTTTTGCCTTAAATCCAGAAGAAGAACGAATCCAGCGGAGAGTTAGCGGCCGACGCCGTTGACACGGGCAAGCAGGGCGGCCTTGGTTTTCTTGTCCACGAAGGCTGCCTCGATGGCCGTCCGCGTCACGGCGGTAAGCGCCTTGTCGTCCATGCGGAAATGCTCGGCGGCGATATCGTATTCGCGCTTCAGCGAGGTCCAGAAATAGGGCGGGTCGTCGGAGTTGAGCGTCACCTTGCAGCCGGCGGCGCGCAGCGCCGGAAAGGGATGGTCGGCGAAGCTGTCGAAGACTTTCAGCGCGATGTTGGAGCCCGGGCAGCATTCCAGCACCACGCCCTGGTCGGCGATGCGGCGGACGAGGTCGGGGTTCTCGATGGCGCGAACGCCATGGCCGATGCGGGCAGGGCGGATGTGGTCGAGGGCGGCCGCCACACTTTCCCAACCCATCAGCTCGCCGGCATGGATGGTGATGCCGAGGCCGGCTTCACGCGCGATCTCGAAGGCGCGCACATAGTCCTCGAAATCGCCGATGCGCTCGTCGCCGGCGACGCCGAAACCGGTCACCAGCGGATGGCCGCAGCGCGCCGCGAAGCGTGCGGCCTGCTCGATCGCCTCGACTCCGACATGGCGCACGCCGGTGACGATCATGCGGCCTTCGATCCCTGTCTTGGCCTTGGCGCGGGCCATGCCTTCGCCCAGCGCATCGGTATAGGCTTTTGGCGAGAGGCCAGCCTTCTTCGCATGGTCCGGCGAGGTGAAGACCTCGGAATAGATGGCACCGTCGCGAGCGAGGCTGGTCAGATAATAGTCGGCGAGGCGCGCATAATCGTCTTCCGTGCGAAACAGGTCGGACGCGAAATCATAAGCGGCGAGAAAGGAGGTGAAATCGTGCCAGACGAAGGAGCCATCTTGGATATAGGGCGAAGGATCCTTGCCATATTTGCGGGCCTGGGCAACGACAAGCTCGGGGGCCGCCGCGCCTTCGATGTGGCAGTGCAGTTCGGCCTTCAAGATCATGCGGTCATTGCGCGCGGCATGCTGTTCTCGCACGGAATCTGGCCGGAAAATCATGCGGGACCTTTCTCGACCGGGTTTTGCAAGCGCGGCCGAAAACCGCGCCTTGGACAATAGCGTCGGCACCATCGATCGGCTATGGTCCCGCCGGTTTTATGACGGATCAAAATAATGTCAGTTGAGAGAACCACGGCCGCGGGCGGCATGGAAACCTCCTATGGTTTCAGGAAGGTCGGGGCAGGCGAGAAGCAGCCCCTGGTCAACGACGTCTTCCATAAGGTGGCCAATCGATACGACCTGATGAACGATCTGATGTCGGCCGGGTTGCATCGGTTGTGGAAGGACGCAATGGTCGCCTGGCTGAACCCGCCGAAACGGCCGGGCTGGAAGGTGCTCGATGTCGCCGGCGGCACCGGGGACATCGCCTTCAGGATCGTCGAGGCCAGCCATCGCCAGGCCCATGCCACCGTGCTCGACATCAACGGTTCAATGCTCTCCGTCGGCCGCGACCGCGCCGAGAAGCAGGGGCTTGCGGCAAACACCGACTTCGTCGAGGCCAATGCCGAGGAATTGCCGTTCGAGAGCGAGACCTTCGACGCCTATACGATCGCCTTCGGCATCCGCAACGTGCCGCGCATCGAGGTCGCCCTTGCCGAAGCCTATCGCGTGCTGAAGCGCGGCGGCCGGTTTCTGTGCCTTGAATTCTCGGAGGTCGAGATGCCGCTGCTCGACAAGGCCTATGAGGCC
>NZ_RZSA01000542.1:0-4541 GCF_003998075.1 Mesorhizobium sp. M2A.F.Ca.ET.037.01.1.1
GAGGCGGTCGCGGGCGAGGCCGGCGCCTTCGACGGCATCGACATCCGTTTCGTGATGAGCCATCTCGCCCGCGCCGACGAGCCCCAACAGGCGGCCAACGAGAAGCAGCGGCACGAATTCGACCGATTGCGCAAGATGCTGCCCGCGGCGCCCGCCTCCCTGGCCAACTCGTCGGGCATCTTTCTCGGACCTGCCTATCATTACGATCTCGCCCGTCCCGGAGCCGCGCTCTACGGCGTCAACCCGACACCCCACGAAGCCAATCCGATGCTGCCGGTGATAAGGCTGGAAGCCAAGGTGGCGCAAACGCGTGAGATCGGCGCCGGCACAGGCATCGGCTATGGCCACACCCACCAGGCGGACGGGCCGCTCAGGCTGGCGACCATTTCGCTGGGCTATGGCGACGGCTGGCACCGGCGCGCCGCCTCGGCCGCCTGGTTCGAGGGCGTGCGTTTGCCCTTCGTCGGGCGCGTGTCGATGGATTCGATCATCCTCGACATTTCGGCGCTTCCGGCAGGCAGGCTCGGCGAGGGCGACCTCGTCGAGCTCATCGGCCCCTCGCAAAGCGTCGACGACGCGGCCGGCCACGCCGGCACCATCGGCTACGAGATACTGACCAGCCTGGGCACGCGCTTTCACCGCCGCTACGTCGGCGCCTGACCACGCCCCTTGGCGGGCGCCGCAAAATCCGGCACACAGATGAACGAGCCACAGCGCCTCCGCGTGCACGGCCCTTGAGGGAGATAGAATGAAAGTCATCGTGCTGGGCGGCGGCGTGATCGGGGTCACCACCGCCTACTTCCTCACCGAGGCCGGCCATGAAGTGACCGTCTACGATCGCCAGCCGGGGCCGGCGCTCGAAACCAGCTTCGCCAATGCCGGCGAAGTGTCGCCGGGCTATGCCTCGCCCTGGGCCGGGCCGGGCGTTCCGATCAAAGCCGTCAAATGGCTGTTGATGAAATACGGCCCGCTGGTGGTGCGGCCGGCGTTCGACCCGAATATGTGGACCTGGCTGCTGAAGATGCTGCGCAACTGCACGGCCGGGCGCTATGCGCTCAACAAGTCGCGCATGGTGCCGCTTGCCGAATACAGTCGCGACACGCTGAAGGCACTGCGCGAGGCGACCGGCATCACCTACGACGAACGGGCCAAAGGCACGCTGCAGCTCTTCCGCAAGCAGAAGCAGCTCGACGGCACCGGCGGCGACGTCGAGGTGCTGAAGAAATACGGCGTGCCCTACGAGATCCTCGACCGCGACGGCTGTGTCGCCGCCGAACCGGCGCTCGCCGCCGTGCGCGACAAACTCGTCGGCGGCCTCAGGCTTCCGGGCGACGAGACCGGCGATTGCAAGATGTTCACCGACAAGCTTGCTGAGCTCTGCGTGGCGCGGGGCGTGACCTTCGAATACGGCTCGACCATCCGGAAAGTCGTCAGGAACCGGAACCGCCTCACCAATGTGCTCACCGACAGCGGATGGAAATCCGCCGACGCCTTCGTGATGGCGCTGGGCAGCTATTCGGCGCAATTCATGCGCAAGCTGGGACGACCCATTCCGGTCTATCCGGTCAAGGGCTATTCGATCACCGTGCCGATCACCAATGCCGAGGCCGCGCCGGTGTCGACCGTGATGGACGAGACCTACAAGGTGGCGATCACCCGGCTCGGCGACCGCATCCGCGTCGGCGGTACGGCGGAGATTTCGGGCTATGATCTTCGCCTGCATGAATCGCGCCGCCGCACGCTCGAACACTCGGTCGTCGATCTTTTCCCCGGCGGCGGCGATCTCAAGGCGGCGAGCTTCTGGTGCGGCTTGCGGCCGATGACGCCGGACGGACCGCCCTTGGTCGGACTGAGCGAGGTCGCCAATCTCTATCTCAACACCGGCCACGGCACGCTCGGCTGGACCATGGCCTGCGGCTCGGCCAAGGTGCTGGCCGACATCATGTCCAACCGGGTCCCGGAGATCAACGCGCGCGATCTGAGCCCAGAGCGGTATCTGAAGCCTATTTAAAGGTGTGCTGATATTCAGGTGAGACCCGTCTGCGAATGACGGCTTTCTGCGCTTCCGGTGCTCACGTACTTTAAGTACGCTCCGCTCCGGTTCTCGAAATCCGCCATTCTCGACTCGGCCTGACCTGAATCTCAGCACACCTTAGTCGAGCGGCGTTCAGAACGCCTCCCGGACCCAGGCGTCGCTGAACAGCAGGCGGTAGGCCCAGCCGATCGTGACATTGGTGGCGACCGGCCGTGAATGCGCAACGTAGTCCTGGTAGATCGGCTTCATCCTGGCATAGAAGGCCGGATCCAGCACGACCATGCCGTTCTCCGAGTCATGGAAGAAGCTGCGGTTGTTGAGGTTGACCGATGAGATGGCGACCAGCCTTTCGTCGATCATCATGATCTTGGAATGCAACACGACGTCGGGCGCCTTGAACTCGCGGATGTTGATGCGATCGCCATATTTCTCGACGAACAGCTTGTTGAGCGCGGTGAGGAAGCGGCCGCCGATATCGCCCTTGAGGTCGATGCGGCCGACGACGTCGATCTTCACGCCCCTGGCCAGCGCCCCGTCGAAGGCGCGGGCGATATCGGGCGTCAGGTTGAGGTAGGGATTGACGATCTCGATGCGATGCTCGGCGCTGTCGATCAGCTCGACGAAATAGGCCTCCAGCGCGTGCCCATCCTCATAGGGCACGGAAATGAAATGCCGCGCCACGCCGCGCGGGGCCGCCCGGGAACGGACCGGAATGGAGAACGGCCGCGACAGGTTGGTGTCGGCGTCGCGCAGCCAGATGGTCGACAGATGCGCGGCCAGCGTCTCGACCGTCGCCGGGTCGGCGATCTCCATATCGAAGTCGCTCCAGTTGGAATAGTAATTCAGCGAGAAGCCGTCGGTCTTGCCGTATTGCTCAAGGTCCGGATAGCGGGTCAGGTCGACTGGCCGGTGGAACAGAAAACCGTCGTGGATGTTGCGGCCGCCGATGATGACGCGCGACCGTCCAGGCTCTTCGGCCAGTGTCGCCAGCATCTTGACGTGATGGGTCTTGTGCAGCTGTGAGATCTGCTCGTCGAACGGTGCGCCGTGATCGGCCTGCCAGCGATATTCCTGCAACTCGACATTGGGAAACTCCGATGCCAGCCGGTGGAGCATGGCGTCGTCCTTCTCCCGCTCGAGCACGTCGGTCACCAGGATGCGCACCTTGGTGCCGAGCGCTGCGTGATGGCGGATCAGCCGCTCCATCACGCGGCCGGAGAAATCCGCCTTGAATTCCAGCGACGACAGATAGATCAGCCTGAGTTTCGGGGCGTGGGAGAAATCGAGCGGCAGCCCTGGGTCGGCTTTGTCGAAAGCGCTGTCCGGCAGCCTCTTGCCGAGCAGGGCTTCGACCTTGGCGTTGAAACCGTCACGGGATTTTCGCAGCAGGGTCGGCGATCCCAGCGGCAGCGCGCAGGTCTGCGACAGCCAGCGGCTCGCATAAAAGACACGGTTGAGTTCCTCCATCCCCGCCGGATCGGGCACCGGGCAGCGGTCGTAGCGGCTGTCCAGAGCCGTGATCCAGGGATCGGCGGTCTCCTCGCGCAGCAAGGTCAGCGGCGCGCCCGCCGGCGCCAGGGCGGAGCCGACGCGCAGATCGCAGCGGGTCAGTGCCTGGTCCGGAAACAGGCTGACGGAGGTTTCGGCGACCGGGAGGCTCAAATGGAATGGCGCGGCCGCGGCGACGGTCATGGATCGGCCTGGTGCGCGGATCGCGAGCCGGCCGTTGCAGGTGCCGCCGATGTCGACAGGCTGCTGGCCTGCCTGGCGCAGCACGATCTCGACCGAGCGCGCCTGCAGACCGGAGAAGCTGAAGGTCTTGGGTGCCGAGGGCCGTGCGGCGGCATCGAGATAGAGGGTCTGGCGAGACATGCGCCAGCGCCCCGCGAAATGGGCTTGGCCCGGCTTGCCTGGCGTGGGCGCGAGTTCCGTGTCGTCGAGCGGCCTCGCTAACCCTTGCAGCGCCGGATAGGTCGCATGGAAGCCGCTGTTCTGGACATCGCGCCAGTCGCGGACGAAGCGGCCCGTGCCGTTGGCGCGGTCGAGCGCATCGAGACGGCTCTGGGCGAGCAGCGCCTGGAACCGTTTCTCGTAGGCGCTGTTGCCGTCGCTGGCGAAATAATGCGCTGTAGCGATCCCGGCGCCGGTGCTGTCCGCAGAGACGGGCAGGCGGTCGCAGGCGTCGTCGCCCGGAAAGAAGGCGCAGGCCGAATGTCCGGGCATGCCGGCGCAGCCGGCCAGCACCGTCAGCGCCAGTCCAAGCAATGCCTTGGCGACGGCAGACCCGAGGCTCATCCGGCTGCTCCGCTCACGGCTTTGAGCTCGGCGGGGTCGCGCGGCGGCAGGAAGCCTTGCGGAAAGATCCGGCAGACGGGAAAGGCGAAGGTGGCGATCAGAAGTTCGGCCTCGTTGCGCATCTTGCGCGGCGCCGTCCTGTCGTCTCGAATTTTCCGCGCTGAAGCGACCAGCTCGCCGTCGCAGTCGCAATGATTGTGTCTTGCAATGT
>NZ_RZSA01000543.1:0-4540 GCF_003998075.1 Mesorhizobium sp. M2A.F.Ca.ET.037.01.1.1
TGCGCCGCAGGTTGCGGCACGCGCCGCGACGCATTTCCTGATCTCCAAATCCGGCGGCAAGGACCGTGTCGCCACCGGCATCGCCGAAATGGACCGCGCCGCGCGCCAGGAGGAGATCGCGCGCATGCTGGCCGGCGCCGTCATCACCGACGAAGCGCGCGCCGCTGCGGAGAGGTTGCTGCGCGAGAATACGGCCGCGGCCTAGGCTGTGCTGATATTCAGGTGAGGCCGGTCTGCGAACGGCGGTTTCCTGCGCTTCCGGTGCGTACTTCAAGTACGCTCCGCTCCGTTTCTCGGGAAGCCACCCCTTCTCGACTCGGCCTGACCTGAATCTCAACACATCCTTGGAGCTGGGTTCCCCCAGCCTGCAGGTTGAGTCAGCAGATGGCTGCATCTTGCTGTTCAGCAATGATTTTTGCGCAATCCGACTCCCTCGCGGCGAATCCTGATTTATAGTGGCCCGCCATAATTCGAGGACCGCGTTTCATGTCGGAAAAACCAGTCGAATCGCTGAGCGAGGGCGAGGCCACGGAGGAGCTGAAGCGGCTCGCGGCGGAGATCGCCGAGCACGACCGGCGCTATCACGCCGAGGACGCGCCGACGATCTCGGACGCCGAATATGACGCGCTGGCACGGCGCAACCTCGCCATCGAAGAGCGCTTTCCCGATCTGGTGCGCGAGGATTCGCCGTCGCGCCGGGTCGGCGCGCCACCGGCGGAGGGCTTTGCCAAGGTTCGTCACGCGGTGCCGATGCTCAGCCTTGCCAAGGCCTATACCGACCAGGATGTCGCCGATTTCATCGAACGCGGAAGGCGCTTCTTCGACCGCGACAAGGACCTCGACATCGCCTTCACCGCCGAGCCGAAGATCGACGGCCTGTCGGCCTCGCTGCGCTACGAGAACGGCGTGTTCGTGCAGGGCGCGACTCGGGGCGACGGCGCGGTCGGCGAGGACATCACCGCCAATCTGAAGACCATTGCCGACATCCCGAAGAAGCTGCAGGGCTCGGGCTGGCCGGAGGTCATCGAAATCCGCGGCGAGGTTTATATGACCTATGCCGAATTCGAGGCGCTGAAGCAGCGCTCGGCGGCTACAGGCGGCCAGGATTACGTCAATCCGCGCAACACGGCGGCCGGATCGCTGCGCCAGAAGGACCCGTCGATCACCGCCAGCCGCAACCTCAAATTCTTCGCCTATGCCTGGGGCTATACGACAGCAGATCCGGCTCCGACGCAGTACGATTCCGTGCAGAAGTTCAAGGAGTGGGGATTCAAGGTCAGCCCGCTGATGGTGCGGGCGAGGTCGATCGACGAGCTCATTGCGCATTACCACCGGATCGAGGAGCAGCGTTCCTCGCTCGGCTACGACATTGACGGCGTGGTCTATAAGGTCGACCAGCTTGAGTTGCAGCGCCGCTGGGGCTTCGTCACCGGCGAGCCGCGCTGGGCCGTCGCCCACAAGTTCCCGGCCGAGCAGGCGATGACGACGGTCGAGAAGATCGACATCCAGGTCGGCCGCACCGGCACGCTGGCGCCCGTGGCACGGCTGGCGCCGGTGACCGTCGGCGGCGTGGTGGTCGAGAACGTCACGCTGCACAATGAAGACTACATCAAGGGCTTCGACAGCAACGGCCAGCCGATCCGCGACGGCATCGACGTGCGCATCGGCGACACGGTGGTCATCCAGCGGGCAGGGGACGTCATCCCGCAGATCGTCAGCGTCGTCATCGACAAGCGGCCGGCCAATGCTGTGCCTTACGAATTTCCGCATACCTGCCCGGTCTGCGGCTCGCCGGCGACGCGCGAGATCAACGAAAAGACCGGCAAGGAGGATTCGCGCCGGCGCTGCACCGGTGAGCTGATCTGCGCCGCCCAGGCCGTGGAAGGGCTTCGCCATTTCGTATCGCGCGGCGCTATGGATATTGAGGGCCTCGGCGCGGAAAACATCGACCTCTTCTTCAATGCGGGACTGGTGAAGACGGCGGCTGACATCTTCACGCTGAAGGGTCGCCGCCCGGCCGTCACCAAGGCGCTGGCCGAGCGGCGCGAGGAGCAGGCGCGGCTGCGCGAGGAAGCCTCGGGCAAGACGCGCAAGAATGTGCGCAGCGTCGAGGAGCGCAACTATGAAGGCCTCGACAAGCTCTTCGCCGCCATCGACGCTCGCCGCGAGCCCGAGCTCGACCGCTTCATCTTCGCGCTCGGCATCCGCCATATCGGCGAGACGACGGCGGCCGTGCTTGCCCGCCAGTTCTCGACCATCGAGGAGCTGATCCGCGTCGGCAAGGAGACGGCAAAGGCGGAGGATCCGCACAGCGTCTTCCCGTCGATCAACGGCATCGGCGACACGGTGATCAACGCGTTGCGCGACTTTTTCGGCAATGAGCGCAACGACGACGTGCTGGATGCCTTGCTCGCGCAGGTCCACCCCAAGCCTTATGTCATGGAAATCTCGGCCGGCAGCGAAGTCTCCGGCAAGACGGTGGTGTTCACCGGCACGCTGGAAAAGATGACGCGCTCCGAGGCCAAGGCGATGGCCGAGCGGCTCGGCGCCAAGGTGGCTGGCTCGGTTTCGGCCAAGACCGACCTGGTGGTGGCGGGGCCCGGCGCCGGCTCGAAGCTGAAAGTTGCAAGCGAGCTCGGCATCGAGGTGATCGACGAGGACACCTGGCTGCAGCGCATCGGCAGGGCTGGCTGATGACTGGCGCGTTCAAGGGATTTGGGCCGAAGGCCATCCCGTTCCTCAAGGCGCTCGATTTCCATCAGAGCCGCGAATGGTTCCAGGAGAACCGCGACCTCTTCGACAGCGAGCTGCACGGACCGTTCTGCGATCTGGTCGAGACGCTCACCACGCGCTTCGAAGCAGCCAAGCTCGGGCTGCGCGGTGACCGCAAGAGGTCGCTGTTCCGCATCAATCGCGACGTGCGCTTCTCAAAGGACAAGCGGCCCTATAACCGGCATCTCTCAGCGATCCTGTCGCCCGACGGCACCAAGATGGAGCAGGGCGTCTTCTATGTGCATATCGGGCTCGAGCGCTGCTTCGCCGGCGTTGCCTGGTGGCAGCCAGCGCCTGAACTGCTGCAGGCGATGCGCAAGGCGATCGTCACCAAGCCGTCCGCGTTCCGCGCCATGGTTTCATCGCTCAAGAAGGCCGGGCTGGAACTCGATGCGGAAGACCGCCTGAAGCGGGCGCCGCGCGGCTTCGAAGACGTTGGCGACGAGGATCTCACCCAAGCGGTGCGCAACCGGCATTTCGTGGTCCGGCACGACATCGATCCGGCGACGATCCATTCGCCGGCGCTGGTCGACGATCTCGTCGACTTCACGCTTCGCGCCAAGCCGCTGCTCGACTGGGGCAGGGCGATCCAGGGGACGGCCGTTGCTGCCTGACGCCGCCATTCGACGGTCGCCAGGCGCTTACATCCGCATCAGCAGGCCGCCATCGACGGCGAGTTCGATGCCGGTGATGTAGCTCGCGGCGTCGGAGAGCAGGAAGAGCGCGGCATTGGCCATGTCCTGCGGCGTGCCGATGCGGCCAAGCGGCGCATAGTTCGCAACGGCGGCGCGTTTTTCCTCGGTGTCCCAGCGCGCCTGCAGCGGCGTCAGCGCCATGCCGGGGCAGATGGCATTCGAACGGATGCGCTCGCTCGCAAGCTGCATGGCGAGCGACTTGGACAGCGCGCACACGCCGGCCTTCGAGGCCTGGTAGGCGTCCTGCGGGTTGGGGTCGCCGCGATACCACTGGATGGTCGAGAAATGCACCATGGCGCCGCCGCGCCCGCCGGCGCGCATGTGGGGAACGACGGCGCGCGCCGTGTGCACGAAGGACTTCAGGTTGATGTTGAAGACGTCGTCCCAGACGCCGAGATCCATGTCGAGCGCCGACTTGTCGCGGCCGAACCACAGCACGCCGGCGACATTGGCCAGATAATCGATGCCGCCGCGCTCGCGGCCGGCGGCGCCGATGATCTGTTCGACGAAGGCGGCGTCGGTCAGGTCGCCCTTCGCGAAGGTCAGGCGATCGTCATAACCGGCAAGCGAGGCCGGACGTGTTTTCACGTCGATGGCGGTGACGGAAGCGCCGGCATCGAGCAACGCAAGCGCGATAGCCTCGCCCATGCCTCCGCCCGCGCCGGCCACCACCGCATGCCTGCCGGTGAAATCAAAGACGACCATCCGTCACCCCTCTTGATGTTGGCGCCAAGGCGCGATGGCGGGACAATAGGGGCGGATAAAAATTCCATCAAGCCGTATTCGAAAAAATTTGCCAAAATGGAAAATCGCGATATCGTGCCGCGATTGACGGCTTTCCTTTTGAGTGGATTCCAAGACCATGAACCTGCATTCCGGCGCGCGGACCTTCTCGGTGACCTCTCCTGTCGACGGCTCGATCTACGCCACGCGAAACTATGCCGACGGCGCCGTGATCGAGGCCGCGGTCGCCCGGGCTCGCGCAGCGTTGCCGGGCTGGCGGCGCACGCCGCTGGCCGAGCGCCTGGCGATCCTTCTGCGCTTCGGCGAGGAGATGAAGGCGCGCGCCGCCC
>NZ_RZSA01000544.1:0-4537 GCF_003998075.1 Mesorhizobium sp. M2A.F.Ca.ET.037.01.1.1
CACCCAGATGCTCATCGGCTCGAAATTCGAGAAGGGCACCGAAACCGAGGAGCCGATCCTCAATCCAAAGACCGGGGCAACCATCCTCAACCTGCCTGAAGCAAGCCCGGCGCAGATCGAAGCGGCCGTGACAGCCGCCGAGCGAGCGTTCGTCAGTTGGTCGCGTACCACGCCGGCGCAGCGCTCCGGCTATCTGCTTAAGATCGCCGATCGGATCGAGGCGGAAGCCAAGGAGTTCGCGGCGCTCGAGGCGCTGAATTGCGGCAAGCCGATCAATGCCGTGCTCAACGACGAGATCCCGGCGATCGTCGACTGCTACCGCTTCTTCGCCGGCGCGGTGCGCTCGATGCCCGGTCAGGTGGCCGGCGAATATATTGCTGGCCACACCTCGATGGTGCGGCGCGACCCTATCGGCATCGTCGCTTCGATCGCGCCCTGGAATTATCCGCTGATGATGATGGCGTGGAAGCTGGCGCCGGCGGTCGGCGGCGGCAACACGGTCGTCTTCAAACCTTCGGAGCAGACGCCGCTGACATCGCTGAAGCTGGCGAAGATCCTCGCCGAGATCCTGCCCGAAGGCGTCGTCAACGTCGTGCTCGGCCGTGGCGACAGCGTCGGCAACACGCTGATCAACCATCCGAAGGTCAACATGATCTCGATCACCGGCGACGTCGCCACCGGCAAGAAGGTGCTGCAGGCGGCCGCCAAATCGGTCAAGCGCACGCATCTGGAGCTTGGCGGCAAGGCGCCGGTTATCGTCTTCGACGACGCCGATCTTGGCGCCGTGGTCAATGGCCTGCGCGCCTTCGGCTATTACAATGCCGGTCAGGACTGCACCGCCGCCTGCCGCATCTATGCCGGCAAGAAGATCTACGACAAGCTGGTCGCCGATCTCTCTTCCGCTGTCTCGACCATCAAATACAACCAGCCTGACGACACTGAGAACGAGATCGGCCCGCTGATCTCGCGCCGCCAGCGCGACCGCGTGTCGAGCTTCGTCGAGCGCGCCTCGGAGCTGAAGCACATCGAGATCACCACCGGCGGCAAGCCGGGGGAGGGCTCCGGCTTCTACTACCAGCCGACGGTGGTCGCCGGCGCGCTGCAGGAAGACGAGATCGTGCGCCGCGAGGTGTTCGGCCCGGTCGTCTCGATCACCCGCTTCTCGGATGTCGACGAGGCGGTGAATTGGGCGAATGACAGCGACTACGGCCTTGCCTCGTCGGTGTGGACCAAGGACGTCGCGCGCGCCATGGCGACCGCCGCTCGTCTGCAATATGGCTGCACCTGGATCAACACGCACTTCATGCTGACCAACGAGATGCCGCATGGCGGCCTGAAACAGTCAGGCTACGGCAAGGACATGTCGCTCTACGCGCTGGAGGATTACACGGCTGTCCGCCACGTCATGGTGGCGCACGGCTAGTCCCTTGCGAGAGAGGCCGGATTGCCAATTGCCCGTAGCAAATCCGATGGCAATCCGGCCTCTATCCCCTACATGGGCGGAGGCGGCGTAAGAACTAATGCATGTCGCCCAGAAGTGTGCGCGGTTCTGGGACAACGACATGCATCAAAACAAAGACTTAAACCGCGTCGCCTGAGCCCGGCTCAGCGCGACGCGGTTTAAGCGGCCGTCCTCCCTTGCATCTCCGATGCTGCGGGCTTGATGTTCTGGTTGACTCTAAAGATGTTGAACGGGTCGTAGATGCGCTTCACCTGGCTAAGCCGCTCGTAGTTCGCGCCATAGCTCGCCTGCACGCGCGCTTCTCCTTCGTCCTCCATCATGAAATTCACGTAGCCGCCTTCGCCGTTATGGGGATGGATGCTCGCCCAGTAGGTCTTGGCCCATTTGGTGAGGTCGGCGGCCTTGGCCGGATCCGGATCGATGGCGGCGATGACCATCGACCAGGTCGCGTCGCGCGCATTCCATGCCGTCTCGTTCTTGCCGACGCGGCGAACGGCGCCGTCGATGGGGTAAAGATGCATGAGCGACAATTCGCTCGGCGCTGCGGCGGCCTGCGCGATATGGGTCGCGATGGCTTCGTCGGGAAGCGACTTGACGAAATCGCCCTTCCAGTACCATTGCAGGCCTTTCGGAAGCAGCGGGTCGAACATCGCCTGCAAGGCCGGGAACGGCATCACACCCATCCAGTTGAAGATAGGCGGCGGCAGATTGTCGAGCAGCGGCGCCATGGCCTTGCGCCCCTCCTCCTCGGTGCCGTTGTAGCAGGAGATGATGGCGCAGGCGCGCTTGCCCCAATATTCGCGCGGGAATGGGTCGGTCGACGGAATGGTCTTCAAGCCGACAAAGGTGCCGAGATCCTCCGGCGCCTCCGGCAGATAGTCGCGATAGGTCTGCATGACGGCCATGGCATCCTTGGCCTCCCAGAACACCGGGCCGCCGAAGATCATGTTCACGGGATGGGCCTGGAACAGGAAACTGGTCACGACGCCGAAATTGCCGCCACCGCCGCGGAGCGCCCAGAACAGGTCGGGGTTCTCGGCTTTGCTGGCGGTCACCACGCTGCCGTCGGCCAGCACCAGATCGGCTTCGACCAGATTGTCGATGGTGAGACCGTATCTGCGCGTGAGATAGCCTGTACCGCCGCCGAGGGTCAGGCCGGCAACGCCGGTGGTCGAGACGATGCCCGCCGGAACAGCGAGCCCGAAGGGATGGGTGGCATGGTCCACGTCGCCCGAATTGCAGCCGGGCCCGACCCTGACGGTGCGCGTTTTCGGATCGACATGGACACCCTTCATCATCGACAGGTCGATGACGAGACCGTTGTCGCAGATCCCCAATCCGGCGCCGTTGTGGCCTCCGCCGCGCACGGCGGCCAAAAGGTCGTTGTCGCGGGCGTATTTCACGGCGGTAATCACGTCGGCGACGTCGGCGCAGCGCGCAATCAGCAGCGGGCGTTTATCGATCATGCCGTTATAGACCTTGCGGGCCTCGTCATAGCCGGCATCGTCGCGCAGGATCACCTCCCCGCGCAGGCTTTCACGCAGTCTTGCATGGGCTTCGTCGGTCATTGGTTTGCTCCCTTGCTTGCGCCAGCGCCATGGCGCGCCGACGCGACGCATGTGTTGCTTCGTTTGCTCGCCTCATCGGGCGAATGCGTTGGATGTTGCAGGAAGAGCACATTGCACCAATCCGGCCCCTGCCGCTTCGCCCGAAAGGACCAGCGGGGCATGGCTCGGGAGAGCCATGACACGACAGCCAAAGCGGCTGCAGTGGATGGCCGAGCGGAGGGTGCCCGGTTACCGATTTGGGTCGATCCGGTGACGTCGAGTGGCCGCCTGCCTCGCAGCCACTCTTCCCGTCATGTTCGCCGCTGCCTCTTCGGCCTTCGGCTATTTCGCAATCAACTATTCCACGATCCGGAAGATTTGCCACTGGCTGGTGCCCGACACCACATAGGGCTCCAGTTCCTTGCCCCATTTGGCGTGCGCGTCGATCTTCGCGATCTTGGCAAAGAACGCTTCCAGCTGGGCCAGGCTTTCGACTTCGTGGTGGGATTCGATCGTCGCTTCGCGGGCGCCGATCGAACCCGTCATGAGCCGGAAATTCAGGTCGGCCAAACCGACCTGCGAGCCGATCTCGCGCTCCCATTTCCGCATCAGCTCAAGTGCGGTCTGCTTGTGGCCGAACTTCGCGTCGATCTGCCATCTGGCGCTGAACATCTCGATTCTCCCTCACCATTGCGGCCGAGGCCGCTGTTGATTTGTCCGCGGTTGATTATTCGTCCCAGGCCTGCACGACGGTCTGCCGCGCGATCAGGCCGTTCCTCAGCTCCAGCATCGCCGCGCAAACCACCTTGGTGCCGTCCGGATAGGCGCAGGCTTGCATGAAGGCGAGGTTGTCGCCCTCTGCGATGGTGGCGTCGACCTTGTGGGTCATCGCCCGGCTGCAGATATCGTCCCAGAAGATGCTGATCGCCGCGCGGCCGCGGATTTCGCGCGGCTTGCTCGGCGGGTTGTTGCGGTCGACGACGCGCACCAGCGCATCGTCGGTGTAGAAGCTCGACAGCAACTTACCGTCACGGCCCTCGATCGCCTTCTTGATCGCCGCGCCGTCCACCGTCTTTGTCTTGGTCAACATCTTGTCTCTCCATGGCCCCGCAGTGCCTTCCTGGCTGCCTGCATTGGGATAATTGATACCTCCTACGCGTCCCGACCGCTTCGCCCGAAAGCGCCATGGCTCTCATGGCCCGTCCGGGCCAGCATGCCTGGCCGAGAATGCCGCCGCCGCCGCCCGCGACGGCAGGTCGAGCTTGAGCAATATGTTGGCGACATGGCGCTTGACCGTGTGCTCGCTGAGGTCGAGCTCGGCTGCGATCGCGGCATTGCTCTTGCCGTCGGCGATCAGGCTCACCACCTCGCTCTCGCGAGCCGTCAGCGTTGCCGGTTCGGCCGGCTTGGGCTTGGGACGGCAGGCCGGCTCCAGATGCTGTTCGGCCGTCACCTGCACCAGCGCCAGCGGCTCGTCCAATTCGTCGAGGCTGATGCGGCCGGCATCGGTGAAATGCAGCCCGGAACC
>NZ_RZSA01000545.1:0-4535 GCF_003998075.1 Mesorhizobium sp. M2A.F.Ca.ET.037.01.1.1
AGCGCAGGAATTCGTCACCACGCTGTCGGTCGGCGCGCTTTCGGCCGACCACGTCTTTACCGACCTGTTCGACCGCAAGGACGAGCACGATGTCGGCCATATCAGGCTGTCGCGCGAGGCCGACCTGCTGGTCGTGGCGCCGGCCACCGCCGACCTGATGGCGAAGCTTGCCAACGGCCATGCCAATGACCTTGCCTCGACGGTGCTGCTGGCCACCGACAAGAAGGTGCTGATGGCCCCTGCAATGAACCCGAAGATGTGGGCGCACGCCGCTACACGCCGCAACCGGGCGACGCTGCAGAAGGATGGCATCGCCTTTATCGGCCCCGCCAAAGGCGAGATGGCCGAAAGCAACGAAGCGGGCGAGGGCCGCATGGCCGAACCGCTGGAGATCGTCGCCGCGATCGAGACGATGCTTGACGAGAAGCCGAAGCCGCTTGCCGGCCGCAGGATCATCGTCACCTCCGGGCCGACGCATGAGCCGATCGATCCGGTGCGTTACATCGCCAACCGCTCTTCGGGCAAGCAGGGCCATGCCATCGCGGCCGCGCTGGCAAAGCTCGGCGCCGATGTGCGGCTCGTTTCCGGTCCGGTCACCATTGCCGATCCGGCCGGCGTCGCGACCACCCATGTCGAAACGGGCGCCCAGATGAAGGAAGCGGTCGAGAGCCTGCTGCCGGCGGATGCCGCTGTCTTTGTCGCGGCGGTCGCCGACTGGCGCATGGCCAACGCCGCCGGCGAGAAGATCAAGAAGGTGGCGGGCGAGGGGCCGCCTGCGCTGCAGATGGTCGAGAACCCGGACATCCTGGCCGGCATCGGCCATCATGCGCAGAGGCCTGGCCTTGTCGTCGGCTTCGCTGCCGAAACGCAGGATCTCATCGCAAATGCCGAGGCCAAGCTCAAGAAAAAGGGCGCCGACTTCATCGTCGCCAACGACGTCTCGCATGAAAGCGGCATCGGCCCATCGGGCGTGATGGGCGGCGACCGCAACAAGGTGCGCATCGTCTCCAGGGCCGGCGTTGAGGAGTGGCCGGAGATGGGCAAGGACGAGGTGGCGGCGCGGCTTGCCGCGCTGATTGCGGAGCGGCTGCAGACCGTCGTGGTGTGAGGCCGAAACCGGCGCTTCGGTCGCCGGCCCTCGACGTCACTCCGCGGCGATGCCGGGAAGGCTCGTGTTCGCGGCGAGCCCGGCCTCGATCGACTCGGCGATGATCTTCAGGCCGAGGTCCAGCTCTTCATCGGAAATCGTCAGCGGCGGCGCGATGCGGAAGACGCCGCCCATGCCGGGAAGCTTCACGATGTTCATGCTGAGACCGCGCCGGAACGCCTCAGCCGCGATCGCGGCGCCAAGCTGATGGTCGGGGACAGGGTCCTTGCGGTCCTTGACGATCTCGACGCCGAGCAGGAGACCGCGGCCGCGCACGTCGCCGACGCATTCATAGCGCTGCTTCAGGCTGGACAGGCCGGCGGACAGTTTCGCTCCCATGTTGCGCGCCCGTTCGACGAGCTTTTCTTCTTCCACCACATCGAGCACCGCCAGGCCCACGGCCGCCGGCAGCGGATCGGAGACATGCGTGGTGTAGAAGAGAAAACCTTTCGCATGCGCTTCCTCCTCGATCTCGGCCGTCGTCATGACGGCCGAAAGCGGAAGGCCGGCGCCGATCGTCTTGGAAAGCGTCAGGATATCCGGCGTAACGCCGTCCCTCTGGAAGGCGAACATATGTCCGGTGCGGCCGATGCCTGTCTGCGCTTCGTCCAGGATCAGCAGCATGCCGCGCTCGCGGCACTTCTGCTGGAGAGCCGCCAGGTAGCCTTGCGGCAGCTCCAATATGCCGCCGCTCGACAGGATCGGTTCGGCGACGAAGGCCGCCAGGCTGCCCGTCGATTGGCTGTCGACCAGATCGAAAGCATCGTCGAGCTCGGTCTGCCAATCCAGCGAGCCGTCGGCATGCTTGAAACGCGGCCGAAAACTGTTCGGCGCCGGGATCGCGAGCGAGCCGACCGCGGCAGGTCCATAGCCCTTGCGGCCGGCGCTGTAGGTTGCTGACGCTGCCACGCCGGTCATGCCGTGCCAGCTCTTCGAAAAGGCGACGATCTCGTGCTTGCCGGTCACCAGCTTGGCCATGCGGATCGCGGCTTCGTTCGATTCCGCTCCGGTCGACAAAAGCAGAACCCGGTCGAGCCCTGGCGCCAGCGCCGCCAGGCGCACGGCAAGCTCGACCACGGGACGGGAGAGCATGCCGCTGAACAGATGCGCGACCTGACCGACCTGGCGGCTCACCGTTGAGACGATCCTGGGGTGAGAATGCCCGAGCAGCGCGCTCATCTGCCCGGAGGTGAAATCGAGGATGGGCTTGTCATCCGCATCGTAGACGAAGGATCCCGCGGCGCGCTCGATGATTGCCGGCTCGAAGCTGCCGCCATAGCGTATCAGATGCTTTTGCGCCGCATTCCAGAACCCGCGATCCTGGTTTTTTGACATGGTTCCAGCTCCACCAAAGCGACCAGATGACTAGATAGCACTTGGCGCGGGTGCAGTAAAATTGATAGTAATCGGATCCGGATATCAATGGATTTGATATGCAGGCTCCACTCGATCTCAAGCTCCTGTCGACATTCGTGCGCGCGGCGCATTCCGGCACGCTGAGCGCCGTGGCGGTGCAGGTCGGGCGCACGCAATCGGCCGTGACCATGCAGATCCAGCGATTGGAAGAAGCGCTTGGCCAGAGCCTTTTTCATCGCAGCGGCAGCGGCGTGCGGCTGACCGGCAGCGGCGAACGTTTTCTGGCCTATGCCGAGCGCATCCTCAGAATCCATGACGAGGCGATCTCGGCCTTTTCCGACCAGGGCCTGCATGGGTCGATCATCTTCGGCAGCCCCGAAGACTATCTGAGCGCGTTCTTCCCGGCGCTCTTGAAGAGTTTCGGCACAATGTATCCCGATGTCGAGATCAAGGTGGTCTCGGCGCCGACGGTCGAACTGCGCACGCTCATCAATGCGCGTCAGGTCGATCTGGCGCTCGTTTCCACACCCAATCCAGGCGATGCGCCGGATGTCGTGCGCAGGGAATCGCTGGTCTGGGTCGGCAGCCGGCCAACCCTGGAACTCTACGATTTCGGCGACACCGTCCCACTCGCCCTGGCTGCGTCGAACGCGATCGACCACAAGGGGGCCTGCGAGGCCATGACCCGCGCCGGCCTGCGCTACAAGATAGCCTATGCCTCCAACAGCCTTGCCGGGCTGATCGCCGTTGCGCGGTCAGGGCTGGCGATCAGCGTGATGGCGGAGGGGGCGGTGCCGCCCGATCTCCATATTCTCGGCGCTCCGCTTCCTCCGCTGCCCGGGCTCGGTATCGTGATCATTTTCGCCGATGCGGAACGATCGCCCGCGGCCACGGCCTTTGCCGATCACATCCGCAAGGTTCTGCCGTCGCTTTGAGGGTCTGCCGCCTCGCAGCTCTCGATAAGCTCGTGGTCTGGAACGTCAGCCCGTGGCCATTTGCGGCCGGTTCGCCGTCAACGACATCCTGAGCGCGGCCAGGCACCCGACGATCCCGAGCGGCACGAAAGCCAGGAACAGCCAGCCGGCGACGATCGCGGCCGCCTCGCGACTCAGGCCATCGGAGAACCCACAGGCATTAGCGATAATGCCGGCAAGGGCGGCGCCTACCGCATAGCCGATGCGCTGCATCGTCGGCACGGCGGCCGAGGCGATGGTCTGTTCGCCCTCGCGCGCCGAGGCGACGATCACGCGCGTCAGGAACGGCCAGGCGACGCCGAAGCCGCCGCCCTGCAGAAGGGCGCAAAGCAGGATCAGCGGGATCGAGCCGGTCGGGATCGTGTAGGCGAAGCCGGCAATGCCGCAGGCGATCATCAGCGCGCCGACGACGATGATCGACCGCTCGCGATGCAGCGGCGCATTGGCGACGAGGATCGACAGGATCGACCAGGCAATCGATTCGGCGGCGATGATATAGCCTGTCGTCAGGATCGGGATGCCGTGCAGCGTGGTCAGCAGCAACGGCCCGTAAATGGCGAAGGTGCAGGTCGCCACGGAGGAGGCGGCCACCATGGTCATGCCGCTGCCGAGCGCGGAATTCCAGGAAAAAAGTTGCGAGGGAAACAGGCGCGAGCGCGGCTTCAGCGCATCGACGCGGAAGAACAGCGCGAGGCCGGCCAGGCCGAGCAGTATGAGCAGCGACGAGCGCAGCAAGGCGATGTCGACGCCAGCGGCGGCGATCAGCACGACGCTGACGGCAAGGCATCCGAGCGCCAGGAAGGGAAAGGCGGGCGTCGGGCCGGCGCCGGCCTGCGGCCGCTTCGCCTGCGGCGTGCCAAGCACGGCGAAGCTTGCGAGCGCCATGGCCGCACCGCCAAACGTGAAGACACCGAAGGCCCAGCGCCAGGACAGGAAATCGACCATGATTGCGCCGAGCATCGGGCCACTGAAGGCGGCGACACCCCAAATCGCCGAGATGATGCCGAAAAGCTGCGGCCAGATATTGCGCGGGAACAGGCGCTCGACCGAGACGAAGG
>NZ_RZSA01000546.1:0-4533 GCF_003998075.1 Mesorhizobium sp. M2A.F.Ca.ET.037.01.1.1
TGGATCGGTTGCCGCCGGTCAGGCAGCTGCCGGTCGGCGAGCAGCAGCGCGTCGAGATACTCAAGGCGCTCTACCGCGGCGGGCGTATCCTGATCCTGGACGAGCCAACTGCCGTGCTCACACCTCAGGAGGTGACCGAGTTGTTCTCTGCGATCCGCGCGCTTGTCGCACAGGGCCGGACGGTCATCTTTATCGCCCACAAGCTACCGGAGGTGCTGGAGATATCCAGCCGCATAACGGTCATGCGAGGGGGCAAGACGATAGGCGAGATCGAAACCAAGGACGCGACCGAGCAGAAGCTCGCCAACATGATGGTCGGCCACGAGGTGACGCTACGCGTCCAGCGCAAGCCGTATAACGGCAAGGTCACGCTCGCGGTGAACAGGTTGAGCCTGATGAACGAACTGCGCGCCACGGTCTGCGACGATGTCAGCCTGACCGTGCGCTCCGGCGAAATCGTTGGCCTCGCCGGCGTCGCAGGCAACGGCCAGGCCGAGTTGATCGAAGCGATCGCCGGACTGAGATCCGTTGCGGGTGGCGACATTGCGATCGGCGGGGAGAGCATCTTGCCACTCGGCGTGCGGGCGCGGCGCGGCAAAGGCATGGCCAGCATTCCAGAGGATCGCATCTCACAAGGGCTGGCGCTAGACGCCAGTGTGGCCGAAAATCTTGTCGCGACGCGGCTTGACGATCGACTATTCGTCCGCCGCGGGTTGCTCGATCTCGGCGAGATGCGTGCCAATGCCGAGCGCTTGATCGAACGCTTTTCGATTCGGATCGACGGGCCCAACGCAGTCGCCGCTACGCTCTCGGGTGGCAACATGCAGAAGGTCGTCGTGGCGCGCGAGCTGTCGGAGCAACCTAGGCTACTGCTGGTCAGCCACCCGACACGCGGTGTCGATCTTGCGTCGACACAATCTATCTGGCGCATCCTGACCGAGACGCGCAATGCCGGGGCGGCGGTGCTGCTCAGCTCCGCGGACTTGTCCGAGTTGCTGGCTCTGTCGGACCGCCTTATGGTGTTCTACCGAGGCCGGATCGTCGCCGCCTTCCGCAACTCCGATGAGCTGACAACCGAAATGCTTGGCGCCTGCATGCTGGGATTGTCAAAGCAGCCGCCTGAAGAAATGCGGGCTGCGCTGGCATGAGCGACGCGGCGACGACCGGCCGCTGGACAGTATTGCGCCGCGAAACGGGACGGGCGCTCGGCGCGGCCTTCATCGCCCTGGCCGTCGCATTTCTCATCATTCTCTTTACGTCCAAGGCTCCGCTGCAAGCTTTCGCTACGCTGATTACCGCACCGATCACCAGGGTGCGCACCGTCGGACTTTGGATCGACGACGTTGCCAAGCTCACGGTCGCGGGGCTTGCTTACAGCCTGGTCTTCCAGGCGCGCCAGTTCGCGCTCGGCGTCCAGGGTCAGGTCTATGTCGGCGCGCTGGCGGCGAGTTATATCGCGCTCTCGCCGCTAGGCCAGACGTGGTGTGCGATCCCTTTGGGCGTCGTCTGCGCCGTGGCGGCAGGCGCGTTGTGGGGTTTTCTGCCAGGGATCGCCAAGGCGCGTCTCGGCGCCAACGAGATCGTCTCGTCGCTGATGCTGAACTATGTAGCGATCGAGCTCGCCAACTACCTGATCCGCGTCGATCTCACGACGCCGAACAGCCGCTTGCTTTCCACCGCCCCGTTTCCGTCGACTGCCGTCTTCCCGGCGCTCATCCCCAATACGCGTATCGACATTGGCCTGATCTTCGCGCTGACTTCGGTCGCCGCAGTATGGTTCGCTCTCTACCGTACGAGCTGGGGCCTGAAGCTCAGGCTGGTCGGCCATAACAGCCGCTTCGCGCAGTATGCCGGCATCAAGGAGGCCTTCATCATAGTGTCGGCGATGGCCGCTTCCGGCGCGTTGGGAGGGCTGCTAGGCGCTATGTTCGTTGAAGGGCGCTCCTTCGGTAAGCTTGCTGTGTCATTTGAGGGCAACCTTGCCTTTGAGGGCCTCCTGATCACCATCATCGCGCGCAACCGGCCGCTTGCCGTGCCGGTTGCGGCGCTTTTCTACGGCTATCTGCGCCAAGGCGCGCAGCTCATGAGTATCCGAACCGATGTGCCTTCGGAGATAATTGTCATCGTCACCGCTGTTATCATCCTCCTCGTCGCGTCCTCCTACTCTGTCCTGCCGCGTGCCATGCTTGCCGCGATCACGCGTAGCGGTCGGCCGGCCAGGACCCATGCCGAAGCGGTAAAATGATAGAGCTGCTGGCGACCGTGTTTTCCGCGGCGTTCTTCGTGACGGTGATCCGTACCTCGACGCCACTGTTGCTCGCGACGCTTGGCGGCCTGATCGCGGACCTTTCGGGCGCGCTCAATGTCGCGCTCGAAGGTATAATGCTGGTCAGCTGCCTAACTGCGGTCGTCGTCTCGGTATATGCCCCGTGGTACGTCGCGGTGCTCACCGCGTTGCTTGCCGGCGCTTTCCTCGGCAGCGTGATGGCCTTTTTTCATCTGCGTATGAAGGCCGACATCGTGCTCGTCGGCTTCGCCATTAATATCTTCGCCTCCGGCGCTACGGTGTTTGCACTCACGCTCGCCACCGGCGGAGACAAGGGCAGTTCGACCAACTTGATGTCGAGGCCGGTGCCGGCGCTCGACCTCTCCTTCCTTGGCATGGTCCCCGGCGTGGGAGACCTGCTGGTGAGAACTCTCTCCGGACATTCCGTGTTGTCCTGGCTTGCAGGTCTTCTCGTTTTTGTCTTGTGGTATTTTCTTTACCGGACGTCCTGGGGCTTACAGCTGCGGAGCGTCGGCGAACATCCGAGCGCGCTCGAGGCTGCAGGCGTTTCCGCCAATGCCCTCAGAGGTTGGAGTCTTCTGGCGTCCGGTGCGCTCGCCGGGCTCGCCGGAGCGCAGCTCTCGATGTTCAATTATGTCGGCTTCACCCGCGACATGACTGCGGGCCGTGGCTTCATCGCGCTCGGCGCTGTGCTGCTTGGTGCGCGTCACCCAGTCGGTGCGCTGATCGCAGCGTTGCTCTTCGGTATGTTCGACGCGCTTTCGGTAGTCATGCCCGGCCTGTTCAACTGGATCCCGGCGGAGCTCATCCGAATGATCCCTTTCGTGGTGACTATCGTAGCGCTCATCCTGTTCAGTTATCGCATGAAGCTGACCTCCACGACCTTCGAACAATGATCTCGCCCGACAATCTGTTTTCGACGTTGCCAACGAGGTGGTTATCGGGCAAGCGCGACGGCGTCGGGCTTGATTTTCTCGACGTCAACCAGGAGCTTGGACTGGCTGGGTCTTGGTTCGCGCCAAGGCCCCAGCTATCATCGAACGTTACGGGTGGGTTCACTGAAAGCGCGAGCGACGGTATCCGCGCCCGTGAAACGAGGAAGCAGGGCTGGTTTTGCGCGCGGGGGAAGGACATCGTCATAAAACTATGTTTGAACTCACTCTGGCCACTTCCTGGAGGCGGAACGTTCGAGCAGTAACTCAACTCAATCGCCGCAGCCCGAGCACGGGCGTGACCGCGGAGTTCGGCACATGAGCCCATCCCTCGGGTTCGGTGCTAATGAAGATCGTAGCCTGCAGGTGCTATGGGCCGACGGGGAATACGTCCTCCATAGGACTGAACGCGGGGACACCGACGACCATCAGCTCGTGCTGGCCTTGATGGCGACCGCCAAGCACTCGCCTTCGACCAGCCTCCAGCGCCTCGCACACGAATACGCCCTGAAGGACGAACTGGACGAGACTTGGGCCGTGCGCCCGCTGCAGCTGGTGCACGAGCGTGGGCGGACGATGCTGCTGCTCGAGGATCCGGGTGGCGAGCCGCTGGCCCGGCTGCTTGATGGCCCTATGGATTTGAGCTCGTTCTTGAGCCTCGCGGTCGGCATCGCGAAGGCATTGGGAAGCCTTCACGAGTGCGGACTCGTCCATAAAGACATCAAGCCGGCCAACATCATGGTGGGATGCAACGATGGCCTGGTGCGGCTCACCGGTTTCGGTCTTGCGTCGCGGCTGCCTCGCGAGCGGCCGGCGCCCGATCCGCCCGAGGCAATCGCTGGGACGCTTGCTTACATGGCTCCAGAGCAAACCGGGCGAATGAACCGATCAATCGATTCCCGCAGCGATCTCTACGCGTTCGGCGTCACCCTCTACCAGATGGTAACCGGCACGCTGCCATTCACCGCATCCGAACCCTTGGAATGGGTGCATTGCCATATTGCGAGACGGCCTCTTGCCCCCGTGGTGCGCACGCCGACTGTCCCGCCGCCGGTCTCGCAAATCATTATGAAGCTGCTCGCCAAAACGGCGGAGGAGCGCTACCAGACCGCCCTTGGTGTCGAGAATGATCTTCGGCGATGCCTTGTCGAGTGGGAACGTGTGCAACGCATCGAGCCGTTTCCGCTCGCCAGGCAAGACTTGCCTGATCGCTTGTTGATCCCCGAAAAGTTGTACGGGAGGGGGCGCGAGGTCGACACCCTACTCGCCGCCTTCGATCGGGTTGTTGGGAGCGGCAGGCCGGAACTTATACTG
>NZ_RZSA01000547.1:0-4525 GCF_003998075.1 Mesorhizobium sp. M2A.F.Ca.ET.037.01.1.1
GCCCATCGCCTGGGCGCGGCGCGCGACGGCCTCGCCGGTCTTGCCGAGGCCGATGATGAGGAGGGTCTTGCCCTCGATCGGCTCGACGCGGCCGCCGCCCCATTGGCGGGCCTGCTGCCGGCGTTCGAAACCGCGCAGGTCGAGGGAGAAGGAGAGCATCGCGCCCAACGCATATTCGGCCAGCATGCCTGCGGCGACGCCGGCCGAATTCGTGACCATAACATGCGCCGGATCCCAGCGCCCGAGATGATCGGTGCCGGAGCCGCCGATCGACACCCATTTCACCGTCGGGCTCTCGGTCAGCGCCTGGCGCGGATAGCGCGGCGTGCCGTCGAAACGGATCGAATAGACCACCTCGGCGCTGATCTGTTCGATCAGGGCTGGGAGGCCGGCATAGGTATCGCAGGCATGGACTTCGAGGTCCGGATGCGTCTCGGCGAGCACGGCAAGCGCACCCGCCAGCTTGTCGGTGTGCAGGATGATTGTTGGGCGCGCCGACATCGCGACCTCAATTGCCGCCGATATGGTCGGCAGCACTGCCGAGCTCGACAAGCAAAGCCCTGCCGTTTTCCAACGTCGCATTCTCATGCGGCGCGCGCAGGTTTAGCCAGCGCCGGTCGCCGGACTTGACCGCAAGCACCGCCTTCATCGCCGGGATCAGCCCGGCGTCCTGGATCACCTTTCGGAACGCCTTGACGGCTGCATCCGCCTCCATGACGTCTTCGCCCTTCCTTGCCGCATCGTAGAGGCGGCGGATGGCGGCGGCGTTCAGATTGACCGTGGCCGAGATGCAGCCGGCCGCGCCGCTGGCAAGACCCTTGGTGAGTTGCGCCTCCGAGCTTGGGAACACGGAGATATCGGGCGCGGCGGCGATGACGGCGGCGGTGTTGTTCCAGTCGCCGGCGCTATCCTTGTAGGCGACGACCGTGTCCGGAAAGGCCTTGCTCAGTCTGGCTGTCAGCGCCGGGCTGACCGGCACGCCGGAATTTTGCGGGATATGGTAGAGGATCACCCGCATCGAAGGTTTTGCCACCTTTTCGATCAGCTCGCTGTAATAGCGCGCCTGACCATTGTCGCCTGCGCCGGTGTAGAAGAAGGACGGCAGCACCATGACCGCGGCGCAGCCGAGGCCGACGGCATGCGCCGACAATTCGACTGTTTCGGGAAGCGCGGTCACACCAGTGCCGGGCATCAGCCGGTCGGGCGCGATACCAGCCTCGAGCAGCCATTCCAGCGCTTGCATGCGTTCGCGCAGCGAAACCGAGAGCGCTTCGCCGGTAGTGCCGAAGGGCGAGAGGAAATGCGCGCCCCGGCCGAGCACCCATTTGGCGTGGGAGATCCAGAGATCGCGCGCGATGCGGCCGTCGTCTTCGAACGGCGTCAGGATGGGGGCGATGGTTCCTTGCGGGCGGGTCATGACTATCCTCTATGCTGTGTGGCCGGCCACCGCCGCAACGGCGCGGGCGAAGTAGGCCGAAGCCGTGATGTCGAAGAGTATGTCGAAACCTGCCGGCGAACGGAACGTCACGGCCTCGATATGGCCGACGCGGGTCTGGGCGATATCATCGGCGCCGAATTTTTGCGATCTCAGGTCCAGCGCGCAAAGACTGCACATCGCTTCGGCGAGGCGGGGGCCGGAAAGCCGCATCCATGCCCAGCCTTCCTCGCGCCATGACGAGTAGCCTTTCGGCGCCGGGGCGGCCTGCCAGATAGCTTTAACATCGGCGAGAGTTTCCGCGGCGTCCTCCGCGAGGAGCAGGATGTCCTCATTGCCGAGCCGAAGGACCCTCATACCGCGATGCTCGCCGATGCGGTTGACTCCGGGGATGGGAATGCCGTGCTGGCCGAGCCAGTCGGCGCTGCCGCCGCCTTTCAGGCCGAAGCGCGGGCTGGCGGTAAGGTCGTTCAGCGCGACCGCACCGGAAATCAGCTGCGTCGTGCCGTCCGCCGCGCCGCTGGGCATGAAAGGATAAATGCGAGTTGCTACGCTAGCGGCCATCTACATCTCCTGCCGCGCATTGGTCGGGTCGAAGAAGGCGTGGTCGACGACCGGCGCCTCCACCAGCTCGCCATTGCGGCACTTCACCGTCACGCGGCTGCCTTCCGCCTGGTCGTCGACATGAACATAGGCGAGCGCGATGTGGCGCTCGAGCGATGGCGAATATCCGACCGAGGTGATCTGGCCGACGGGAGCGCCATTGCGCAGCACCAGGCAGCTTTCGCCGGGGATGTTGCTGGCGCCGGCGGGGAATTGCAGCCCGACCAGCTTGCGGGTCTGGCCGAGCCTTGCGCGCATCTCGATGGAGCGCTTGCCGACGAAGAACGGCTTCTTCTTCGAAACCGCCCAGCCGAAGCCTAATTCGTCGGGCGTGGTGATCGCATCCGTGTCCTGGCCGATCAGGATGTGGCCCTTCTCCAGGCGCAATATGCGCGACGCCTCCAGGCCGTAGGGGCGCAAGCCGTGCGGCTTGCCCGCGGCCATCACCGCGTCCCACAGGCTGGGCGCCAGGCTTGAGGGGCAATGCAATTCGTAGCTGAGCTCGCCGGTGAAGCCGATGCGCATCACCCGCACCGGCACGCCGGCGACCGTGCCTTCGCGGCCGCTCAGATAGGGGAAGGCGTCGCGGCTGAAATCGATGTCGCTCTCCAGCGTTTCGAGCACCTGGCGCGCCTTGGGTCCGGTGACGTTGAGGCCTGAGAAGGCGCCGGTGAGGTTGAGCACGTCGACCTTCAGTCGCCACTCGGCATTCCAGAACAGCATGTCGGCATAGACGCGCGCCACCGCGCCGGTGGTTGCCGTCACATAGAACTGGTCCTGCGCCATCCGGTAGGCGACGCCATCGTCGACCACCGAGCCCATCTCGTTGAGCATCAGGCAGTAGCGCACGCGGCCGACAGGCTGGCTGGCATGCGCCATCGTGTAGAGGCGATCGAGGAACTCGCCGGCGTCCGGCCCGCGGATCTCCAGCTTGCCGAGCGTCGAGACGTCGAGCAGGCCGACGCCTTCGCGCACCGCCAGGATTTCTTCGCGGACGGCTTCGTCAGCACTGCTGGCGTCACCATAGTAATAGGGCCGCCACCATGCGCCGACCGGCTTCATCGCGGCGTTCAGCGCGAGGTGCCGCGCATGCAGCGCCGTGCGGCGCTCCAGCGTTTCGTGATGGCCGGCAAGCACGCCGAGCGTTTCCGGCCCCACGGGAGGACGCGCCGTGGTGATGCCGATCTCGCCGACCGTCCGGCCGGTTGCCTCCGCGACGATCCGGGCGGTCGCCAGCGCCGAATGGCGTCCCTGGCTCGGGCCCATGCCGACAGTGGTGAAGCGCTTGACCAGCTCGATCTCGCGATAGCCGTCCTTGGTGGCGTTCTGGAGGTCCTTGACCTGCAGGTCCTCGTCGAAATCGACAAAATCGCGTCCCTTGGGATCGGCGAGGATCGGCTGCACATAGCGTGGCCGGGCGCTCTTTGGATTGGCTACCGGAAGCTCTTCGGTGACCGCATGACCGAGGCGCGAGAGCGCGGCAGCCGCCGCGCGCCGGCCGCTGGCGATGGCGTCCTCCTCGGCAACGGCGCCGGCGAGATGGACGGGACCTTGAGGAAGCGTGATCGTCATCATGTGCGTGGCGGCGTCGTAGCCGACCTTGCCGCCAGCCTGGCAGGGCAATTGCCATGCCGGCGCGCTGCCGATCGAAACCGTCAGCAGGTCGCACGCGATCCAGCTTCCGCCGATACGGACGCGGGCGAGGTGACGGTTGCCGGCCGTGCCTTCCGCCGCCTCCACGGTTACGCCTTTGCGGATGGCGACGCCCTTGCCCCGGAGCTCAGCTTCCAGCGGACTGGTAGCGCCGGCAGGTCTCGGATCGACTAGCTCGACGACCGATACGCTGGCGTCCAGCAGATCGAGCGCCGTCCGGTAGCCGTCGTCATGGGCGGCCAGCACCACGGCACTGTCGCCAGGCCGCACGCCATAGTGGCGGATCAGGCGCTGCGCGGCTCCGCCGAGCATGATCCCCGGCAGGTCGTTGTTTCGGAAGACGGCCGGCTGCTCGATGGCTCCAGTCGCGAGGATCACCTCCCGGGCGCGTGTCCGATGGAGGCGATCGCCCTCGATCAGCGGCAGCCAATTGTCCTCGTACCAGCCATTGCAGACGGTGCCGGTCAGCAGCTTGAGATTGGGCAGCGATGCGAGCCGTGACGACAGGCCGGAGAGGACGGCCGGATCATAGCGGCCATAGCTCAGCACGCCGCCGACCTCGGGATTCTCGTCGCACAGCACAACGTCGGCGCCGGCCTCGGCGGCGGCGATCGCGGCACTCAGTCCCGTCGGGCCGGCGCCGACGACGAGCACGTCGCAATGCAGATGCGTCTTGTCGAAATGCCGGTGCGGAGCCTTGGTGTCGACCACGCCGAGGCCCGCCTTGCGGCGGATCATCGGCTCCCAGAATTTCAGCCAGCTGTCGCGGCGCGGGCCCATGAAGGTGCGGTAGTAGAAGCCGACCGGCAGGAAGCGGCCGAACCTGTCCATGAC
>NZ_RZSA01000548.1:0-4511 GCF_003998075.1 Mesorhizobium sp. M2A.F.Ca.ET.037.01.1.1
ACTTTATACGTCAAGGCAGCGGAAAATGCGTTTAGCGAGTAAAATAAAGAAAAAACAATGGCTTGGCTGAACGGTATTATTTTACCACAAAAGTAATCGATGCCAGTCGCCCTCGCGCTAGTGCTTTGCCTCAATTTCCCTGCGGGCGGCGCTTGAGAGAAATGCGGACCTGGTGATGCCGCGCTCGCGCGCGGCGGCATCGATTGCGCGCAGGACACCGCGTTCGAATGTCACGTTCGCCCTGACCACGGCACTGTCATTGTCGATCAGCGGCACGGAGACCAGATAAGCTCCTTCAGATAGCGCGGTACGGATATCGGCAAGCGATACAATCGCCTCATGGCTGGAGGGTTCAGGCACGGACATATCCTCGGCCCAAAGTTGCAGGGCCTCGATTGCATTCGGCACGATATCCTCGGGTACATCGGCCGCTGAAAAACAGCCCGGAATGTCGGGGAAGCGAATACCAAATGCGCTGTCGGCATCCTTCTCAACCAGCGCGAAGTAGTTCTTCATTACAGTCTCCTGATTGTATACTTCAGGTCTAGCGAATCCAGCCTGCCTGTTTGGCGATCGCGCGAGCAGTGCCGACTGGCAGATCTTTTTCCGGGTGCGGAACGACAAGCACGATGGCGCCTTTCCGGAATTTGTGATGCGAGCCCCGAACTGAGACCAATTCGAAGCCGTCGTCTCTCAGCCGCTTTATGATGCGGCGGCTGTCACGCTCGATCAAATGTCACCTATGCGCATATATATACACATCTCGCTGCGATATCAAGTTTGAGAAGACTTACGAGGGATCGAATAGGTCCCCGTGGCATGGGCCACAGTGTGCCCATCCGGGCCCGCCACGATGTCGATGTCGAACACCATCAGGCTCTTGCCGAGCTTCAGGATCCGGCAATGGCCGTCGATTGGACCGGCTTCGGCCTTGCGCATGAAGTTGATGTCGAGATTGACGGTCACCGACCGCGCGTCCGGTCCGGCGTGGCTGAGCACGCAGACATAGCCGCCGATGTCGGCCAGCGTGAACAGCGACGGACCGGACACCGTGCCGCCGGGACGCAGATGCCGTTCGTCGGCGTTGAGCCGAACCGTGCAGCCGCCGGGAAATACGTCGATCGCCTCATAGGAGGTGAAACTGTCGTTGAGCTGCGGATAGACGCTTGCCATCAGCGCATTGACTTCGGCCGCATCGAGCATTGGCTTCAGATCGCTTTGGGCGGGCATGGGCAACGTCCTATATGAGGTGACAAGCTCCGGGCGATATGCCTGGACCAAACGGTGCGACGGAGAAAACACGCCTCGCGGCTGTTCTTCAACCGGCAGCGTGCTAGTTCTGTTGCTCCATGCGCCGCGAGCGCTGACCCGAAAGGTTGGACATGGCTGAAGTCGTTGCCATCAAGCCCGCCGTCGCCGACGGCCCCGTTCTTGTCAGTCGGGACAAGGGCGTCCTGCGCCTCACGCTTGCCAGCCCGCCGGCCAATGCGCTGTCGCTGGCGACGATGGCAGCGCTGCAGGCAGAGTTCGATCGCGTGAAGGCCGACAAATCCGTGCGCGTCATCATCCTGGCTGCGTCCGGAAAAGTGTTCTGCGCCGGTCACGACCTCAAGGAGATGACGGCGCACCGCGCCGAGCCGGACCGCGGCAAAGCCTTCTTCGAAAGAACCTTCGCTGCCTGCGCGATGTTGATGCAGACCATCGTTCGCCACCCGAAGCCGGTCATCGCCGAGGTCGACGGTCTCGCCACCGCCGCCGGTCTGCAACTGGTCGCGAGCTGCGACCTCGCCATCGCCTCGCACGAGGCCACCTTCTGCACGCCGGGCGTCAATATCGGGCTGTTCTGCTCGACGCCCATGGTGGCGCTGTCGCGCAATGTCTCGCGCAAGCAGGCGATGGAAATGCTGCTCACCGGCGAGACGATCGACGCCGCGACCGCCAAGGAATTCGGCCTGATCAATCGCATCGTGCCGCGTGAATATCTCAACCAGGTTGTCGACAAATACGCCCAAACCATTGCTTCCAAGTCATCTTTGGTGGTCAACACCGGCAAGGAAGCCTTCTACGCCCAGGCCGAAATGGGGCTGGCCGACGCCTATGCCTATACCGGCCGCGTGATGGTCGAGAACATGCTGGCGCGCGACGCCGAGGAAGGCATCGGCGCCTTCATCGGCAAGCGCAAGCCGCAATGGTCCGACGAGTAGCCGGTTTGCATGGAGCCGCACCATCCCATCGCTGAAGGTTCGACGTGGCTGCCCGCAAGCAACTGACGCGGCTGAAGGCACCCTATCTCAAGCGCATCCTGCTTGAGCCGTCGCGCGTTGCCGATTGGGATAAATATCCCTGGAACTTGCCGATTTTTCGCGACCGCGAATTCGAGTTCGAATTCGCCTCGGCCATCACCATTATCGTCGGCGAGAACGGCACCGGCAAATCGACGCTGCTGGAAGCGATCGGAGCATTGGCAGGCTATGACGAGGCAGGCGGCGGCAAGGGGTATCGTCCGGTAGATCATTCCATCGCCATCGACAAAAGCGGCGCGGCGCTTGCGGACACGCTGCGTGGCCATTGGCTGCCGAAAGTCACCGCCGGCTGGTTCTTCCGCGCTGAATCGTTCTACTCGGTCGCGCGCTATCTCGATAAGGTTGCGCTCGAAGATCCGTTCAGGCCACCGCCACCCGACTTCCTGTCCTGGTCGCATGGCGAAGGCTTCATCCGCTTCTTCGAGGAGCGCTGCCGCCGGCAAGGCATCTACATCCTCGACGAGCCCGAAAGCGCGCTGTCGCCGACGCGCCAGATCGAGTTGCTCAAATTGCTTCAACGCATGGAGCAATCCGGCACGGCGCAGGTGATCATGGCGACGCACTCGCCGCTGCTGATGGCCTGTCCGTATGCGCGGCTCTTCCGCATCAGCCGCTTCGGCCTCGACCCGATCGATTTTCAGGATACCGATCATTTTCGCATGATGCGCGACTTCTGCAGCGACCCGGCTGCCTTTCTCGCCGAAGCGCTGTATGAGGACGAACCATGAATCACGACACTTACGACAACGCCTACATCGCCGGCATTTTGAACTCGGTGAAGACGATCGCCATGATCGGCGCGTCGCCCAACGATGTGCGGCCGAGCTACTTCGTGTTGAAATATCTATTGGCCAAAGGCTTTTCGGTGTTCCCGATCAACCCCGGCCATGCCGGCAAGGAGATCCTGGGCCGCACTGTCTATGCCAGCCTGGCCGACCTGCCACAGCCGGTCGACATGATCGACATTTTTCGCGCTTCCTCGGCGGTGCCGGGAATCGTCGACCAGGTGCTGAAGCTCGACCCGTTGCCCAAGGTCGTCTGGATGCAGCTTGGCGTGCGTCATGACGAGGCCGCCGCCCGCGCCGAGGCGGCCGGCATCAAGATGGTGATGAACCGCTGCCCGAAGATCGAATACGGCAAGCTGTCCGGCGAGATCGGCTGGACCGGCGTCAACTCCGGCGTTCTGTCGTCGAAGAAACCCTTGATGCGCCAGGGGTTTCAGAGCTTCGGCGTGCGCCAGAAGTAGGCACCTAGCGGCGCGCGCAAAATTATTCCGGGAAGAAACGGATTTTCTCGGGCGTTGGTCGCAGATCGCGCCCTGAAAGGTATTTTCTTCTTTGCATTCCAACCCGGGCTTCGCCAAGAATGCCCGGCGTTTTTTCGAAGATCAGGAGAGGAAGATTTAGATGACCCGTACGCCCGGTTTCAACACCTTGGCCGTTCATGCCGGCGCCAAGCCCGATCCGGCGACCGGCGCCAGGGCCACGCCGATCTATCAAACCACCTCCTTTGTCTTCGACGATGCCGACCATGCCGCTTCGCTGTTTGGGCTGAAGGCCTTCGGCAATATCTACACCCGCATCATGAACCCGACGCAGGCGGTGCTCGAGGAGCGCGTCGCCGCGCTGGAAGGCGGCACCGCCGCACTTGCCGTCGCCTCCGGCCATGCCGCGCAGGTAATCGTGTTTCACAACCTGATGCAGCCGGGCGACAATTTCATCGCCGCCAACAAGCTCTATGGCGGTTCGATCAACCAGTTCGGCCACGCCTTCAAGAATTATGGCTGGGAAGTGCGCTGGGCCGACGTCAACGACCTCTCGACCTTCGAGAACCAGATCGACGACAGAACCAAGGCGATCTTCATCGAAAGCCTCGCCAATCCTGGCGGCGTTTTCGTCGACATCGAGAAGATCGGCGACATCGCCCGCAAGCATGGCCTGCCATTGATCGTCGACAACACGCTGGCTTCGCCCTATCTGGTGCGGCCGATCGAACACGGTGCCGACATCGTCGTCCATTCGCTGACAAAATTCATCGGCGGCCACGGCAATTCGATCGGCGGCGTCATCGTCGACGGCGGCACGTTCGACTGGTCGAAGTCGGGCAAATACCCGATGCTGTCGGAGCCGCGCCCCGAATATGGCGGGCTCGTCCTGCACGAGACTTTTGGCAATTTCGCTTTCGCCATCGCAGCGCGCGTGCTTGGCC
>NZ_RZSA01000549.1:0-4505 GCF_003998075.1 Mesorhizobium sp. M2A.F.Ca.ET.037.01.1.1
ATCCTGATGTTCGTCGTCATCGCCGTCTTCGTCGCCGGTCTGATGGTCGGCCGTACGCCGGAATATCTCGGCAAGAAGATCGAGGCCAGGGAGGTGAAGATGGCGATGCTCGCCATCCTGTGCCTGCCGCTGGCCATGCTGATCTTCACGGCGATCGCCGTGGTCCTGCCGAGCGCCGTGGCCTCGATGGCCAATGGCGGCCCGCACGGCTTCTCCGAGGTGCTCTATGCCTACACGTCGTCCGCCGCGAACAACGGCTCGGCCTTCGGCGGCCTCACCGGCAACACACCCTGGTTCAACCTCACGGGTGCAATCGGCATGCTGATGGGCCGCTTCCTGGTCATCATCCCGGCTCTGGCCATTGCCGGCTCGCTGGCGGCGAAGAAGACCGTGCCCGCTTCGGCCGGCACCTTCCCGACCGACGGCACGCTGTTCGTCGGCCTGCTGGTCGGCGTCATCATCATCGTCGGCGGCCTCACCTTCTTCCCGTCGCTCGCCGTCGGCCCGATCGTCGAGCATCTGGCGATGATCCATGGACAGACCTTCTGAGATGACCATGCCCGGGTTCAACCACATACGTCGGCACGACGGTCACCAGGCCGGTGACGGAGCGCCCGACAACGGAAGGGACGAGAAGCCTCGTCCTTTCCCGACGCTTTCAACCTTTCTCGGCATGGCGGCCGTGCTGTTCGTGCTGTGGCTGCTGGCCACCGGTCTTCCGCACCTCTTCCCGAAGACCGAACACCCGGCGCCGTCCAACATAACCGATACTGGAGCCCAAAAATGAGCCAGTCCAAATCCGCGAGCATTCTGGATGCCCGCATCCTGGTGCCCGCCATCGGCGGCGCCTTCCGCAAGCTGAACCCGCGCACGCTGGTCCGTAATCCGGTGATGTTCGTCGTCGCCGTCGTCTCGGCTCTCACCACCGTTCTGTTCGTCAAGGATCTCATCGCCGGGGGCGGCGATCTCGGCTTCACCCTGCAGATCATCATCTGGCTGTGGTTCACCGTGCTGTTCGCGAATTTCGCCGAGGCCGTCGCCGAAGGCCGCGGCAAGGCGCAGGCCGACTCGCTGCGCAAGGCGCGCACCGAGATTCAGGCCAAGCTGCTCAGCAACGGCGACCGCGCGAAATTCAAGCTGGTGCCGGGCACCAGCCTGAAGGTCGGCGATGTCGTGCTGGTCGAGGCCGGCGACATCATCCCGTCCGACGGCGAGGTGATCGAAGGCGTGGCCTCCGTCAACGAGGCGGCGATCACCGGCGAATCCGCGCCCGTCATCCGCGAATCCGGCGGCGACCGTTCGGCCGTCACCGGCGGCACCCAGGTGCTGTCCGACTGGATCCGCGTGCGCATCTCCGCCGCCTCCGGCCAGACCTTCCTCGACCGCATGATCTCGCTGGTGGAGGGCGCCGAGCGCCAGAAGACGCCGAACGAGATCGCGCTCAACATCCTGCTCGTCGGCATGACGCTGATCTTCGTGCTGGCGACCGCGACCATCCCGAGCTTCGCCTCCTATTCGGGCGGCTATATCCCGGTGACGATCCTGGTTGCTCTGTTCGTGACGCTGATCCCGACCACGATCGGCGCATTGCTGTCGGCCATCGGCATCGCCGGCATGGACCGGCTGGTGCGCTTCAACGTGCTTGCCATGTCCGGCCGCGCCGTCGAGGCCGCCGGCGACGTCGACACGCTGCTGCTCGACAAGACCGGCACCATCACGCTCGGCAATCGCCAGGCGACCGAGTTCCGTCCGGTCAAGGGCGTCACCGAGCAGGAGCTGGCCGATGCCGCCCAGCTCGCCTCGCTCGCCGACGAGACGCCGGAAGGCCGCTCGATCGTCGTGCTCGCCAAGGAGAAATACGGCATCCGCGCCCGCGACATGGCGACCCTGCACGCAGCCTTCGTGCCCTTCACCGCGCAGACCCGCATGAGCGGCGTCGACATCGACGGCTCGTCGGTGCGCAAGGGTGCCGTCGACGCTGTGCTCAATCACGTCAACCAAGCGACCGCCGCAGCCCACGGCACGCGCCCGACGAGCGACACGATCCGCGATCTCCAGGCCGTTGCCGACGAGATCGCCAAGGCCGGTGGCACCCCACTGGCGGTCGAGCGCGACGGGCGCCTGCTCGGCGTCGTCCACCTCAAGGACATCGTCAAGGGCGGCATATCCGAGCGTTTCGCCGAGTTGCGCAAGATGGGCATCCGCACGGTGATGATCACCGGCGACAACCCGCTGACCGCGGCCGCCATCGCCGCCGAGGCCGGCGTCGACGACTTCCTTGCCCAGGCGACGCCTGAGAACAAGCTGTCGCTGATCCGCGAGGAGCAGGCCAAGGGCAAGCTGGTCGCCATGTGCGGCGACGGCACCAATGACGCTCCGGCGCTCGCCCAAGCCGATGTCGGCGTCGCCATGAACACCGGCACGGTCGCCGCGCGCGAGGCCGGCAACATGGTCGACCTCGACAGCGACCCGACCAAGCTGATCGAGATCGTCGAGATCGGCAAGGCGCTGTTGATGACGCGCGGCTCGCTGACGACCTTCTCGATCGCCAACGACGTGGCCAAGTACTTCGCCATCATCCCGGCGATGTTCGCGGTCTTCTATGTCGCGCCCGGTCAGTCCACCGGTCCGCTGCAGGCGCTCAACATCATGCATCTGGCGACGCCGCAGAGCGCCATCCTGTCGGCCATCATCTTCAATGCGCTGATCATCATCGCGCTGATCCCGCTGTCGCTGAAAGGCGTGAAATATCGTGCCATCGGCGCCGGCTCGCTGCTCACCCGCAACCTGCTCGTCTACGGCCTCGGCGGCATCATCGTGCCTTTCGTCGGCATCAAGGCGATCGACCTGATCGTCACGGCCCTCGGCCTCGCATAAGGATTTATCCCGATGTTCAAGCAACTCAGACCCGCTATCGTCATGATCGTCTTCTTCACGGCGCTGACCGGCCTGATCTATCCGATCGGCATGACCGGCATTGCCCAGGCGCTGTTCCCGAACCAGGCCAATGGCAGCCTGATCGAGAAGGATGGAAAGGTCATCGGCTCCAGCCTGATCGGCCAGGCCTTTGCCGGCGACCGCTATTTCCACGGCCGGCCGTCGGCCGCCGGCGACGGCTACAATGCGACGGCCTCCAGCGGCTCGAACCTCGGCCCGACAAACGCGAAACTGATCGACCGCATCAAGGGTGACGCCGAGAAGCTGAAGGCCGAGAACCCGAACGCGCCGGTGCCGATGGACCTCGTCACGACCTCCGGCAGCGGCCTCGATCCCGACATCAGCCCCGAGGCCGCCTATTTCCAGGTGCCGCGCGTCGCCAAGGCCCGCGGCGTTGACGAGGCCAAGGTCAAGGCGCTCGTCGACGGCCATGTCGAGGCTCGCGAGCTTGGCGTCCTCGGCGAGCCGGTGGTCAATGTGCTGGCGCTGAACCTAGCGCTGGACGAGCTGAAGTGATCCACGCGCCGGGGATCGACACGGTCCCCGGCGCAATCCATGATTGGACTGATGCCCGACGACCGGACCGACTCCGAGAACCGCCCCTCCCCCGACGCGCTGCTGGAGCATGCCGAGCGCGAGGGCCGCGGCCGCCTGCGCATATTCCTTGGCGCGGCACCTGGCGTCGGCAAGACCTACGAGATGCTGATGGCGGGCCGCGCCCGCCGCGCCGACGGCGTCGATGTGGTCATCGGCATCGTCGAGACGCATGGCCGCAAGGAAACCCAGGCGCTGGTCGACGGCTACGAGGTGATCCCGCGCCGACTGGTCGACTATCGCGGCCAGACCTTGGAAGAGATGGACATCGACGCCATCCTGAGGCGCCGCCCCGACCTCGTCCTTGTCGACGAGCTTGCCCACACCAACGCGCCAGGCAGCCGGCATCCTAAGCGCTATCTCGACGTCCAGGAGATCCTGGCGCAAGGCATCGACGTCTACACCACGCTGAATATCCAGCATGTCGAGAGCCTGAACGACGTCGTCGCCCAGATCACCCGCGTCAGGGTGCGCGAGACGGTCCCCGATTCCATCATCGACGAGGCCGACGACATCGAGGTCATCGATCTCACCCCCGACGACCTCATCAAGCGGCTGCACGACGGCAAGGTCTATTTCCCCAACACCGCCCAGCGCGCCATCGAGAATTATTTCTCGCCGGGCAATCTGACGGCGCTGCGCGAGCTGGCGCTGCGCCGCACCGCCCAGCGCGTCGACGAACAGCTGCTCAACCATATGCAGTCGCACGCCATTCCGGGCCCCTGGGCGGCCGGCGAGCGCGTGCTCGTCTGCGTCGACTCGCAGCCTGGCGGCGCGGCCCGCATCCGCTATGCGCGCCGGCTCGCCGACCGGCTGCGCGCGCCCTGGACGGCGCTTCACATCGACACGCCGCGTTTGGCCGGCATGAGCGAAGACCACAAGGACCGGCTGGCGGCGAACCTGCGCCTCGCCGAGCAGCTCGGCGCCGAGGTCACCACCATTCCGGGCCAGTACATCGCGCAGGACATTGTTCG
>NZ_RZSA01000054.1:0-12981 GCF_003998075.1 Mesorhizobium sp. M2A.F.Ca.ET.037.01.1.1
ATCCTGATGCGACGCCGGCAAAACAACCCGATCCTGACCGGCGAGGCCGGCGTCGGCAAGACGGCGGTGGTCGAGGGATTTGCGCTGCGCATCGCCCAGGGCGACGTGCCGCCGACGCTTCAGAATGTCTCCGTACGCATGCTCGATGTCGGGCTGATGCAAGCCGGCGCCAGCGTCAAGGGCGAGTTCGAAAAGCGGCTGAAGGCCGTCATCGACGAGGTCCAGGCCTCCGAAGTGCCGATCATCCTGTTCATCGACGAGGCGCATACGCTGATCGGCGCTGGCGGCGCGGCGGGAACCGGCGATGCAGCCAATCTGTTGAAGCCGGCGCTGGCGCGCGGCGAATTGCGCACCATCGCGGCCACGACCTGGGCCGAGTACAAGCAGCACATCGAGAAGGACCCGGCGCTCACCCGCCGCTTCCAGGTGGTCAAGATCGACGAGCCGTCGGAAGCCGTGGCCGTGCTGATGCTGCGCGGCGTCGCCGGCGTGCTGGAGCAGCACCACAAGGTGCAGATCCTGGACGAGGCGATCGAGGCGGCGGTCTCGCTTTCGCACCGCTATATCCCGGCGCGCCAGTTGCCGGACAAGGCCGTCAGCCTGCTCGACACCGCCTGCGCCCGCGTCGCGGTCTCGCAGCATGCGACGCCGGCCGAAGTCGAGGACATACTGCGCCGCCGCCAGGCGCTGGAGGTCGAAAGCGGCATTATCGGCCGCGAAGCGGCGATCGGCATCGACGTCTCCGACCGGCAGGCCCGTGTCGATGCCGGGCTGGCGGAAACCGAGACCGCCTTGGCCGCCGCCCAGGCGCGGTGGGATCGGGAAAAGGCATTGGTGGCTGAGATCCTCGACCTGCGCGCCAAATTGCGCGGCGAGGGTGTGCCGCTCGACGAGGCGGCGGCTGAGGAGACTGCCGGGACCGAGAGCGGGCACGGCGCAGCAAAGGCGCCCGAACAAAAGGCTGCCGAGAGCAAGGCTGGCGACGGCGCGGCTGCCGGGGCCAAGAAGGCCAAGACCCAGAAGGCCAAAGGGGCAAAGGCCGCAAAGGCCGAAACAGTTTCCGCCGAGCCGGCGGATGAAGCCGCCGCCGACCTGGCGAGGCTGCGCGAGTTGATGGCGGAACTTGCGGCCGCGCAGGGCGAGACGCCGCTGATCCTGCCGTCGGTCGACCGCAACGCTGTCGCCGCCGTGGTGCAGGATTGGACCGGCATTCCGACCGGACGCATGCTCTCCAGCCAGACCGAGAAGGCGCTGAAGCTCGCCGCCACCCTGTCCGAACGCGTCGTCGGCCAGGATCACGCCATGGAGATGATCGCCAGGCGCGTGCAGACCAGCCGCGCCGGCCTCGGCGCGCCGGAAAAGCCGGTCGGCGTGTTCCTGCTCTGCGGCCCTTCCGGCGTCGGCAAGACCGAGACCGCGCTGGCGCTGGCCGAGACGCTCTATGGCGGCGAGCAGAACCTGATCTCGATCAACATGTCAGAGTTCCAGGAAGCCCACACCGTCTCGACGCTCAAGGGCGCGCCGCCCGGTTATGTCGGCTACGGCAAGGGCGGCATCCTGACCGAGGCGGTGCGCAGGAAACCCTATTCGGTGATCCTGCTCGACGAGGTCGAGAAGGCGCATCCGGACGTGCACGAGATCTTCTTCCAGGTCTTCGACAAGGGCATGATGGATGACAGCGAAGGCCGCAGGATCGACTTCAAGAACACGCTGATCCTGCTCACCTCGAATGTCGGCTCAGACGTCATCATGGACCGCACCAGGAACGGCACCGTGCGGACCGGCATCGACGATCTCGACCAGGCCCTGCGCGCGCCGCTGCTGAAAGTGTTCCCGGCCGCCTTCCTCGGCCGCGTCGTCACCATTCCCTATTATCCGCTGTCGGACGCGATGATCGAGGCGATCGCCCGGCACCAGTTCGGCAAGATCGCGCGCCGGCTCAAGGCCACCAACGACGCCGAGCTGGTGATCGGCGATGGCGTGATGGATTTGGTCAAGGCGCGCTGCACCGAGATCGAGTCCGGCGGGCGCATGATCGACGCCATCCTGACCAACACGCTGCTGCCGGAACTCAGCCGCGGCGTGCTCAACCGCTCGCTCGAGGGCAAGAAGATGGCGAAAGTCATCGTGGGTGCGTCGCCGGAAGGATTCACCTACTCCTTCGAATAGGACCTTGCCGCGGCGGGTCAAGGTTCGACGGCGCCGCCGTCCGGCATGCCAAGTTCGTCGGCTTTGATGCTCCGGCATGATCTACGCCGAGGGGGGCGCTTCGACGGATTCGATCGCCTGGCACCGCCCGGAGGTGCTGACTGTCATCGAGGCGCTGCATTCCGCCTTCTGCTCGACTTAGCCGGTCGTTCATGGCCGTGCCCGGCTTTGATCAAGGTCAAAGCGACGCGAGGGGATCGGGGCTTACCTGTCTGGCAATGGCAGTGAAATGATCGGACGGTGCCGGAGTGCTCGGCTGATCCGACCTCGGAGAAACACATGATTCTGAATAACGGCACTCTCGTCGCGGTTACGGATGGCGAGAGCCTGCGGCTGTTTCACAACAAGGGGCACGAACCTCATCTCGACCTGATCGAAGTCGAGGATTCGGTCCTTGAAGTGGCCCACGCCGGATCCGGCGGCAGGCATCGCAGTTCAACCGCCAATCCGGACGAGTCCCGGCTGGGTGAAGACGACTTTGCCGCGTCGATCGCGAGCTACCTCAATCACAAGGCCCGCGAGAAAGCCTGCGAGCATATACTGGTGATCGCCGATCCGCGCACGCTTGGTGAGATGCGAAGGCACTATCAGCCGTCATTGAGCGCCAAACTTGTCGGCGAGGTCGCCAAGGACTTCGTCAAGCACCCCGTGACGTCGATCAAAAGCGCCATAGAAGCCGCCTGAGCCCATCGACACTCCGTTCGCCCTGATCGGCATAACCACATTGGCTGGGCGAGCACGCCGCGGTTCGTCGCCGGGCGTGCTCGGTGTCGTCTTACTGAACCTTGATGGTGGCCCACATGCCGTTCATGAAATGATCGGGGATGTTGCAGAAGACCGCGTAGAAGCCTGGCTTGAGGTCGAGCGTCAGCGAACCCGACTTGCCCGGATCGAGTTCCGAGACCTCACCCAGATGGCCGGCCGCATCCTCATCGACACGGTTCTCGTTCGAAATATAGGGCAGCGTCGTCTTTTTTGGGTCCGCCACGGGAACGACGATCATTTCATGGACCGTGGCCTTGGAGGTGTTGGTCACATCGAAGGTCACTTTGCCAGCCGGCACGACCTTCTTGTCGACCTGAACCTTCATCATCGCCATGTTCATATTCGCCGGCATGCCCATCCCCATCTTGGCGTCGGCGTTCATGTCGCCGTTCTTGTCCCACAATTTCACGTTGACCGTGGAATCCGCGAACGCCGGCGCCGCAACGGCCAGCGTGGTCAACGCAAGTCCAATTTTCAGAAACTGCATCGAATGTGCTCCTGTCTGCCGTCCGACGACCACAAAGGCGGACTGCTTGGAAAGATGATTGGTCGCGAGCGCTGTCTAGCAAGCCCAGCCTGACAACCCGCTGACGGTCCCGACGCCCGGTGGTTGGCGATCAACATCACAGTCGACGATGTCTACGCGGCCGAGACAGCCGCCCGGGAGATCGGCGGCGTCCCGACTGATTGCTAGGGGCGTGAAGACGGGTTAGCGACGCAATAACCGTGATCCTCGTCAAGTTGGACAGGATTCGGCCAAACCCTCAAGACCGCCCGGCGCGGGAGCTCACAACAGAGAAAAATGCGAACCCAGGAACACGAGGACCTGGCCGGTGATCAAGGGAATCCTCAGCAGCGGACCGTCCTCTCCGCTGTCTTGCACCGGCTGCCCGAGCACGCAGGGATGCGCCTTCAGCACATCTCTCCAGATGGTTGGAAAGTCCGATCCCTTGCTTCTCTCAGCATTGCAGGTGTCGACAAGCCTCACGACGGCATTTCTCATTGAGCGGCGTTACCTTAAGTGCCTGAATGCGCCACATATGAAGGATTTCGATGCGAAGAATTTTGATTTCGGTCAATGCGTCGAAAAATAGTCGCCTGCAGCGACACCACGCATTCCCCTGCATGCAGCTGTGCCCTCAGTTGCGGCGTCAGTTCGACATCAGCCGATTGAGCCACACCTCGTCCAGCAAGGAGCGGGTAACGCCGCCGAACACCCACTCCCTCAACCGGCTATGCCCATAGGCGCCCGACACAATCAGCTCGGCATTCATCGAGGCGAAGAAATCGACGAGGCGATTGCCTTCATCATCGGCCGTCTTGATGATCTCGGTGCGCGCCTTGATGCCGTGACCGGCCAGGAAGCTCGCCACGTCCTTGACGCTGTCCCTGGTCCAGTCGTCCGGATTGCGATCGACCGCGACGATGGTGACTTCCTCGGCCATGGCCATAAGCGGTACAGCGTCCGCCACCGCCCGCCTGGCCTCACGCGTGTCCTTCCAGGACACCACGATCCTGCGAGCCGGCAAATCCATCGCGCCCTGAGCCGCGACCAGGACCGGCCGGCCCGCGCGCAGCACCAGCGATCCTGGATCGACCGTGCGGTAAGAGTCGCCCGTCGACGCGCCCTGGAAAGCGCTGGTGACGACGATGTCGGCCATGCGGGCTCTCCGGGCCACGGCATGATTCGGATTTTCGATATCGCCATGCCAGTCCGTCTTGACCGCTCCGGCCACCAGGCCGTCGAACTCGCCGTTCAGGCTGGTCAGGCGGCGTCGGATCTCATCCCGCGACTGTTCCCAGATATCGGCGGCGATCGCCGCGCCCTCAGGCGCCATCGTCACCGGCAACGGAGCATCCGCGGCGCAAAACCCTATCAAACGGGCATCAAAGCGCCTGGCGAGATTCACGCCGATCCGCGTGATCGGTTCGATCGGACCGTCGATATTGAGGTTCAGGAGAATTGATTTGTAGCTCATCGTACGCGCCTTCGACTTGATCCTTCTCGAGGGACCAAACCCTATGTCGCAAGAGCCTGCGCGCCTTGATGTGGATCAAAGTCGTTTCTAAGCCGCGCCCCCGACTTTCAAGGCATCCGGGATTCGAAATGGATGACCTCGCCATCGACCACCGAAGGTGCCATGCCCGATGTGATGGATGGTTTTTGGCCTCGGCTGTTGCGGATCGATCCAAGCCTTGACGACTTCCAGCAGGAAGAGATTGTGTCTGTTGACCAGGCGCGTATCGACCACGCGGCACTCTAGGTTGGCGAAACATTCGGCCACCAGCGGCGCCGATACTTGTTCGGCGGGAAGCGGCGTGAACCATGCGGTCGCGAACTTGTCCGTGTCCCGGCCAGAGCAATTGCCGACCTTCACGACCTTCTCCGCAAGGCCGACGGCAGGGAGCGCGATCACGCATTCCCTGGTTTGACGCAAGGCGAAGAAGGAGAGGTCATTGCTTGACACGACGCAGGCGATCATTGGCGGCGCGACTTCCACCATCATGTGCCAGGACATCGTCATGATGTTCGAGCGGCCTTGCCTGGACCGCGTCGAAAGCAGGACGACCGGACCGGGCTCAATCAGCCGGTAGACATCGGCAAGCGGCAATTCCTTCATATCCGTCCCTCGCTTTGCGTCTGCGGGTGGGCTTGTGGGCTTGTTGTCCCGGACTTGTCGCGGGCATTGGCGTCACTCGCCTTGATCAGGGTCAAAGCCGGCATGCCGGGCCGGATTGATCATGATCAATGCCAGCTTGCGCGGCACCTGCGATGTTCGGCCAGGACGGCCAAAGGGGCTCGTTGATGGTCACTGAAGATTTCCTGCTATGGGGCGCCGTGCTCTGCCTCGGCTTCATCGCCGGAGCCGCGATCTATTTCGAGCGGGCGTCGTTCCGGCGAAGCAAAGGCTTGTCCGCAAGCCACGGCTTTGGGCGCCGCTCACGGCCGCATCACCCAAAATCAGAATTGAAGCGAGAAGCGAAGGGAAAGACACCATGATGTGGAATCCAGAAGAGTTTCGGGCGCCCGAGCTGCTCCCTTTCGCCCACACCGGCCAGAAATTCGTAAGAGCCGCCGCCGCGATGCAGGCGCATTCGGTCCGCGCGCTGCTGCGCTACCAGATCGAAGGCGTGTCCTTCCTCAAGCGGCGGTTCGAGGATGACCTGAAGCTTGTAGAGGAGCTGATCGGCGGTGACGAGTTCGTCGATGCGTTCGACGTGTTCGTGAATTTCGTCCAGAACGCCACCTCCGACTATGCGAAGGAAGCCGGCAAATTCGCTTCCATCGGCGCCAAGCTGGCTTCGGAGACAGCCGGGCAAGTCCGCAAGGAGGCGGAAGCAACGATGAACGACATGGCCGCGGCAACGCTTCCCGCCTGAAATGTCGCCATCAGGGAAAAGCTGGAAGCCAGCCGCCGATCGGTCCTCCGCCTGGAGCAGTCATGACATGGCGGAAGATCCGGGGACGCCGCAGGGCTCCATGGGCACCGAGGTGATGGCCGCGGCCCCGGCGCCGCTATTGCCGGACGAAGAAAGCGCAAGGGTCTATCGCGATGTCGACAGGCTCTCGCATGCTCTGGTAGCGGCCTTCACCGCGGGCATTTCGCCGATTAGCCTCCTGCAGGCCTGGCAGGACTGGCTGCTGCACTTGTCCACATCACCGGGCAAGCAGGCGGAGGTCTCCACCAAGGCGGTCGAGAAGCTCGTCAGGTTGAATGATTTTCTTTTTCGCTGCGGGCTTGGAATGGGGACCGCTGCGCCGACCATCACACCCCTGCCGCAAGACAGAAGGTTCCAGCATCAGGCGTGGCAGTCATTCCCCTTCAACGCCGCGCAGCAAGCCTTCCTGCTTTCCCAGCAATGGTGGCACAACGCGACCAGCGGACTTCCAGGCGTTACCAGAAGGCATGAGCGCCTCGTCGAGTTCTATAGCCGGCAGATCCTGGATACCGTCTCTCCTTCCAATTTCCCGGCGCTTAACCCGGAGGTCATCGACAAGACCCTGCGGAAAAATGGCGCCAATTTCGTCAACGGCGCCAGCAATCTGGTCGACGACCTGCTGCGTCTGGCCGACGGCAAGCCGCCGGCTGGCGTGGAAAACTTCCGGCCGGGCATCGAGGTTGCCGCCACACCGGGCGAGGTGATCTTCCGCAATGAACTGATCGAGCTGATCCGTTATGCGCCGATGACGGACACCGTGAAGGAGGAGCCGATCCTCATCGTCCCCGCCTGGATCATGAAATACTACATCCTCGATCTTTCACCGGAGAACTCGCTGGTCCGCTATCTTGTCCAGAGCGGCTATACGGTTTTCTGCATCTCCTGGCGCAATCCGGGCAGCGATCAGGCTGGAGTCTCGCTCGACGACTATCGCCGGCTCGGCGCGATGGCGGCCATGGACGCGGTCGAGGCGGCGACGGGAAGCAGCCGGATTCACGGGGTGGGCTACTGCCTTGGCGGGACGCTGCTGTCGATAGCGGCGTCGGCAATGGCCCGTGACGGCGACCACCGCCTGGCCAGCCTGTCGCTTTTCGCAGCGCAGGTGGATTTCGAAGAACCGGGCGAGCTCGGCCTGTTCATGGACGAGAGCCAGATCACGCTGCTCGAGGACGTGATGTGGGTGGAAGGCACCCTCGACCAGCGCCGCATGGCTGGCGCTTTCCAGATGCTTCGCTCGCAGGATCTGATCTGGTCACGCATGGTGCGCGAATATCTGCTCGGCGAGCGCGCTCCGATGACCGACCTCATGGCCTGGAATGCCGATTCAACCCGTATGCCGTTTCGCATGCAGTCGGAATATTTGCGGCAGCTCTATCTGGACAACGACCTTGTCGAGGGACGCTTTCGCGTCGAGGGAAGGCCTGTTCATCTGGAAGACATTCGAGCCCCGGTCTTCGCGGTCGGCACCGAGACGGACCACGTCGCGCCGTGGCGTTCGGTATTCAAGCTGACCTATCTCCTGGACACCGACATCGACTTCGTCCTGACCACCGGCGGGCACAATGCGGGTATCGTGTCGGAGCCCGGACACCCGAGCCGTTCCTATAAAAGGCTCAGTTGCCGCCATGCCGCCATTCGTCCCGGCCCGGACGAGTGGGCAAAAGAGGTGGCCGTGACATATGGCTCCTGGTGGCTGGCCTGGGTCGAATGGCTGGCCGGTCATTCCAGCCGTGAGGTCGCGGCCGACCGGGGCGATGCCTTGGGCGCCTTGAAGACGGTTTGCGCGGCGCCCGGCACGTATGTCCTCGAGCGGTAGCTGCGTTCCAGCCGTTTGAGCGAGGTCAAGGCGCGGCGTCCGCTCAAGACGTATTCAGCAGCCATGAAACGTCAAACAGCGCTCAAGGTTCTGCCGTTTGCTATCGCCTTCGCATCGCCGGCTTGGGCGGGCGATAATCTGCAGGTCGCCTATGGCAAAAGGCTGGTCGAAACAAACTGCGCGCGGTGCCACGCAGTCGGCCGGACTGGCGAAAGCACCCATCCCGATGCCCCGCCTTTTCGTCTATTGCACCGCCGCTATCCGATCGAGGACCTGCAGGAAGCCTTGGCCGAGGGAATCTCCACCGGCCATCCGGACATGCCCGAGTTTGTGGCCTCTCCGGATCAGATCGAGGCGATGATCGCCTATATCGGGAGCCTCGGCCAATGACGGGATCCGTGGCGCTGACGGCGCAAGAGGAGGTATCGGATGAAACGCGGGATCGGTAGTGAGGACACCGAGGCTCCTGAGCTGGCGATCTCCGCCGGCAAGGTCTGTTTCATAATCGCCAAGGCGCATGGATTCGATGTCAAGGTCGCCGTCACCGAGCCGGATGCGGGCTCCAATCCCACGGACGATGGCGAAGTCGCGGTGCTTCAGGACCATGATGATGACCCCGTGCGCGAAGAGCTTGGGTCGCTGATCTCGGATCTCTCCGTCGACGAGCAGATCGACCTCGTGGCGTTGACATGGCTCGGCAGGGATGACGGCAAGGCGGGCGATTGGGACGAGGTTCGTCAGCAGGCCGCCTACGCTCACAACAGGCACACGGCCGACTATCTTTGCGGCAACCCGCTGTTGGGCGATCACCTTGCGGCCGGACTCGATGCTCTCGGCCTGTCCTGTCCCGACTGAACCGAAGTTGATGCACATCAAAGCGGGGCGCTTTCGGCCGTGCTGGTCTACCCTCTCTGATGGAGCCCGGATATGATCTACACGACGATATTGGTCCAGCTCGATATCGACGCCCCGGCAACGCCGCGCCTGATTTTCGCGCGGCAGGTCGCAAGGAAGTTCGAGGCGGATCTGATCGCGCTGGCGGCTGCCGAGCCCTCCGCATTGGTGTCGCCGAGCGAGTCCTCTCCGGCTGTGGCCGAGGTGTTGCGTCGCCGGACGCTCGAGATCGAGGATCGGATCAGCAATCTCAAGGAGGAGTTCCTCGCCGTCGCCGGTGACAACGAGCGCGCATCCTGGCGTGCGGAACTCGACGACCCTACGCGCGCCGTGGCGCTGCACGCGCGGGCGGCCGATCTGGTGATCACCGGAGCGCCGGCCGCGGTCGCCGCCGGCGATTTCCGAAGGACCGTGGATCCGGGAGCATTGGTGCTTTCCGCGGGCAGGCCGGTTCTGTTTGCGGCCGACGATCTCGCCTCCTTCAAGGGTGAGAGGATCATGGTCGCCTGGAAGGATTGCCGCGAAGCGCGGCGGGCCGTGGTCGACGCGATGCCTTTCCTGCGCAACGCCAAGGAAGTGACGGTTTTCAATGCGGCCGAGGAAGGAACGCTCGTCGCGCGGGATGGCGCGGCGGACGTGGTGCGCTTCCTCATGAGGCATGGTGTGAAAGCCCGGTCCCAACTGCTCGAAAGCGAGGGAAGCTCGGTGGGCGACTCGATTATCGCTGGAGCTGATCGAATCGGGGCCGATCTCATTGTGGCCGGTGGTTATGGCCATAGCCGGTTCCGCGAATGGGCGTTCGGGGGCGCGACGCGATCCCTGCTCGGATCGGGCTCGTTCCACAGGCTGCTGTCGAACTGAGTAGCCACTGCATTCCATGTCCGCCAGGCGGGCATAAAATCCAAGGAGACAAGCTATGCAGATGCTGGCATCCCTGTTCCTGCCGACTTATCCGGACCCGCCGGGCCCGAAGATCGCGTCGAATGCGGTGGCCGTGGCCAAGCAGCTTGGCGCCACACTGGATGCGGCGGTCATCAATGTCGACATTCCGGACGTTTCCAACGCACTGTCCAGCTTCCTGCTCGACCTCCCTGCCAAGATCCGTGAGGTCGAGACTGCCAGCAGGAATCGCGGCAAGGCCCTGCTGGAGAATGTCGCGGCCGAAGCCGCGCGGTGCAAAGTTACCCTGACCACTCAGGAGTTGAAAGCGCAGCCCGCGTTCATAGGGGAAGCTGCCGCCCGGGAGGGCCGCTATTTCGACCTCTGCATGGTGGGATGGGCGAGGGATACCGAGTCCATCCGCATGACCGCGGAGGAGGTCGTGTTCAGCTCCGGCCGGCCGGCCTTGATTCTCCCGGGTGACGAAGATGTCGGTGCGCTCGACAACGTGGTGATCGCCTGGGACGGCAGCCGCGTGGCTGCAAGGGCAGTGGCCGACGCGAAGCCGTTCCTGGAACGCGCATCGGCTATATCGATCGTGAGCGTGAGCGATGAGAAGGTGCTGCCAGGCAAGGATATTGCTGAACGCCTTGCGCATGGACTTGCGGCGCGCGGGCTGCGTGCGAAGGCCCAGTCCATTCAAACTGGCGACAGTGAAATTGGCGTCGCCCTGCAGGAGCATGCGCTTAAAGTCGGCGGCAACCTGCTGGTCATGGGTGGCTGGGGCCACTCCCGCCTGAGGGACTTTGTGCTTGGCGGGGCGACGGAGGGGATTTTGTCGAATCTGCGTCTGCCGGTCTTGATGTCGCATTGATGCAAGCCGCCCGGAAGCGCGGTTCCGGGACAACAACGACATGCATCGAAACAGGGACTTGAAGCGCGTCGCCTGGATCCAGTTTCAACGCACCGCGCTTTGCGCTCGGGCAATATCATGATCATCGAAGGGATAGAAGTGGACCGCCTTCAACCTGATTGGCACGTCATGACCTTCAATGCGCACCGTTGCCCACCGGTCCCCCAGATCATCCTGCCAGGTGTCGGTGACGCGACATCTTACGGCCAGGTCCATGCCGACTTCGATCTTGTCAGTTCTCCTTGCCATCTCGAACTCCCTTTTCTCCGTGCGATCGTGCGATATCGCGTCCTGCTTTCACCGTCCTTCGCGCCGACTACATCGGCATTTCCGGCTCAAGCGCGCGCTCCTTTGCCGGCTCGGCTATCTCCGTCATGGTCGCCTTCGTCAGGAGCAGCACGCTGGCGACCAAACGATGGGCGCGCCCCATTTTTTCTCGATCAGAACCGAGTTCGAACGAGGACCGAGCGTCACCCGCACGGCGTCGGCGAGTTGGGTCGCGCCGCGCAGGATTTTTTCGCGCGCCGCCGAGCGGAACAATACCTGTTTGTGGGCCATGGTGGTCTCCAGACTATCCGACCGATTCCCATAGCCGCGTTGGCGCCGACCTGCCTTGACGCGCGTCAATTGTGCATTCCTGGCGGCGTTGACCGGAATCAATGAGGACCGGTTCGCCAGCTGGTCTGATGGGGCTCTCAGGTCAGGAGACGATGATGCGAACGAACGAGACGCCACACTACGATACCAGCGTGAACACGACCGGTTGCTGCCCGAAGTTCAACCCCGGCGGTTGGGATGATCAGGAGCTGCATTTCCGTGACAAGCCGTTCGTGAGAGCGGTGACGCACAGCGTCATGCATGTCCCCGTGAACATGGGCAGCGTTTTCACGCGCGTTAATCGGCACATCGACGATGCCGGCGCTTCGGCCGATGGCCAGTCCATCGTTCTCAGCCGCGATCTCTCGCCCTGGACCAGCGAACATCTCTTCTCGGTTTCGAAATCTGTCCCCGAGGAAGAGATGACGACGCTGAGCGGGGACTTCGTGACGAAAGTGTTCGAAGGCCCCTTCAGCCAGGCAAGGCAGTGGCACGAAGAGATGCTGCAGATGGCGCGTGATCGGAAATCGGAACCGGGCGACGTTTATTTCTTCTATACGACCTGCCCGAAATGCGCCGAAGCCTACGGAAAGAACTATGTCGTTGGGGTAGCGGCCGTGGGCTAGCCCACAACGCAACGCGCTGTCAGTTTGGATAGATGGACTTGCGTTCGAGCGAGGCAGGTCAATATGCGCTCACCCTGATGGAGCCCTTGCATGAGTCGAATTGGCGGTTTCCTGCTGGTCATGCTTATCGCCATGGCGACCGCGGCCGGTGTGGCTTTCGTGCTTTACAGGAACGAGCTTGGTCGCTTGCGCGACGCCGTCGGCCGAGGCAGTCTGGTCGCCAAGCTCGACATCGGCCCAGTTGAATATGCCGACAGCGGCGCGGGCATTCCGCTGCTTTCGATCCACGGCTCCGGCGGCGGCTTTGATCAAGGCCTTGCCCTTGCTTCCGGTCTTGTGGGGGAGGGCTTCCGTATCATCGCGCCGTCGCGCTACGGCTATCTGCGCACGCCTGTTCCGCAAGACCCTTCTCCGGCCGCTCAGGCCGATGCTCTCGCGGCGCTGCTCACCAAACTGAACGTTTCCAAGGCGGTGGTCGTCGGCGTTTCGGCTGGCGCGCGGTCAGCGGTCGAGCTGAGCCTTCGGCACCCGGACAAGGTCGCCGCTCTCATTCTGGTCGTCCCGGCCCTTTATTCGCCCACCAGTCCGGTCTCGGTCGACGTGGATCCGGGTAACAGGTTTGCGTTCTGGGCTGTCAACGCCGGCGGCGATTTCGCCTGGTGGGCAGCCGAGAACATCGCGCCATCGGTACTCATTCGCTTCCTCGGCATTCGGCCGGCGCTGGTAGCGGCCGCGCCCCAAGCCGAAAGAGACCGTGTGATGAGCTTCGTCAGAGGCGTTGAACCATTGTCGCTGCGCTTCTCCGGCATCAATATCGACAGCGCTCCGGAGCTGCATGAACA
>NZ_RZSA01000550.1:0-4502 GCF_003998075.1 Mesorhizobium sp. M2A.F.Ca.ET.037.01.1.1
GTCGCGGGGTCACCGCTTATGGGCTCGGCGATTTCCTCGGCACTGCCTTGGCCAGCACGCCATGGCCCGCACGCATCGGCTCGATATTCGTGGTCGACGTCAGCGCCGATCCGGCCACGCACGGTAGGATCGCCGCCTACCGGCAGCATTTCTTCATGCGACTGCGAGCAGGCAACCACGAGCGGCTGGTGCCGGTGGAGGCTCTGGGCGGCGCGCTCAAGCGGCGGGTTGCGGCCCGGCTGCAGGCGATTTTTCCTGCTCCCGGGGACTAGTCGCCGATCACCGCGGGCACAGGCGACTTTCGCGCAAAAGCCGCTATCATAAGCCGATCTTAGCGCCGACCGGGGATGGCCATGGAAGCAGCGGATTTCATGCCGAACGAGGCGGTGATCGCGGGCATCAGGCGCGGCATCGAGGAGTATGAGGCGAAACGGGCGTCGGCCCAGAGACAGGTCCGCTGGCGGGGACCGGTGTTCGTCGGCCTGGTCGCCGTCTTCGTCGCGCTGATAGCCTGGCTGTTCAACGCCGCCGCCGATCCGCACGAGCAATGGCTCTCGACGCCGCATGTCTTTCTCTATCTCGGCGGCATGATCGTCGCGGTGCTGCTCTATTTCCAGGCGCTGAGGCCGGCGACCCGGCTGCAGCAGTCCTTCCGCGATACGCTGCTGCCGATGATCTTCGGCTTCGTGCGTGATGTGCGCTATCAGCATGGCGTGCGGCCGAACTCCTTCGACAGGATGCCGCGCGAAACCGTCGCCGCTTTCAACCGGCAGAGCTTCGACGACGTCATTTCCGGGCGTTATGAGGATTTTCCCTTCGAGCTCTACGAGGCGAAGCTCTGGGAAGGCTCCGCCAAAAGCGAGACGACCGCCTTCAAGGGCGTCATTGTCGCCTTTGAGACCATCGAGCCGTTCCCGGGAACGCTGGTCGCGGCGCGCAAGGCCGGCAAGGTGGCGCATTTCTTCCGCGGCATGTTCGCCTCCAAGATGCAGGAGCTGTCATCCGGCGTCGAAGACCTCGATGACACCTATGAATTCCGCACCGACAATGTCGAGGCGGCGCGGCCTCTGGTGACCGGCCGGATGGCGCAGGCGCTGACCTGGCTGCGCGAGACATGGCCCTACGACCAGGCACGGGTGGCGCTCAGCGACAGCGACGGCTTTCTGCTGATGCCGCGATCGAAGAACTTCTTCGAGCTGCCGGATATTGCACAGCCGATCGACTACAACATTCATATCGCGCCGATGATCGCCGATCTCGGCGCCATGCTGGCCACCGCTGCGCTGGTGCGCAAGATCGGCGCGAGAGACGAAGCGCTGGATTAAGCTCAGCAGTCGAAGCCGAACCTGGTGCGCATGTCGTCGGCTTCTTCCTTCGACATCCTTTTGAACATCACGCAGGCGGTGAAGCTGCCGACCTGATGGCCGTTCCTGGTGTAGCCCCAGTCGGAAATATCGTCCCTGGTGAATTCGATGTTCTGGCCGAGCACGACGTTATGCACCTCGGCGGGCTGGTTCGACAGGATTCCGACAAATCCGGCTTCGGTGCGGCGAAAGGGCACGACCCAGAAATGCTCGGTGATATTGCCGTCCTTTACCTTCACCTTCAGCTTGAAGCGCGACGTGCCGGCCGGAGGGCTATCGGCGAGCGCGAGGAACTCGTCGAGGCTGGAAAGCGCCTGCTTTGTCGCGGCTGCCATTTCCGGATCGCCCGGAGCGAATATAGTCACGCGGTCGTCATTCGGATCGGTAGCCTGCGCGTCGGCCGTCGCCGGCGCCAATAGACAGACAAGACACAACGCGGCGCGAACAACCAAGGTCATCGAAGGGCCCCCCATTTTCGAAAGGCCGCTATCTTTCCGCATCGCGGGGATGTGATCAACCGGGTGTTGCAAAGTGACCCACGCCAACCGTCATCAAAAAATGATAAGCGCTACGTCGGAACCGCGCGGAGAGGACACGACATGCGACTGAGACTGGCGGCTGGGGCGTTCGGCGCGATCATGCTTTGCGCCGGGGCTGCCCGTGCCGAGGACCCGAAGGCCTTCAAGCTAACCATCGACGGCGTGACCGTCGACATCGATCCTGGCGAGGATATCGATGTGAAGCTCGGCAACGGCAAGACCAGCAAGGTGAGGCTCGAGCACAATGACTTCGCCACCTTCTCCGGCGGCACATTCTCCTTCGTGCATCCCAGCAATTATTCGGTCACCAAGACCGATCTCGGCGACGGCATCGCCCAGTACCTCATGGCTTCGGCACTCGGCACCCTCGTCGTGGTGCAGAAGTATGACAAGATGAACCCGGTCTCCCTCAACCAGCTGATGCTGCAGGAGATGACCAGGGAGACGGTCCAGGCAGGCGGGCAGCTGACACAGCAGCCGACGACCCGCAAACTCGCCGACGGCAAGGAGCTGACAGGCCTCAAGGCCACTGTGAAGACGCGCACCGACAGGGCGGATTTCGAGATCGTCGGCTTCGGCATAGCCGATCAGGGGCTGCTCTTCATCACGCGCATCGGCGAAACCGAACAGCCGCTGATCGACAAATTCTGGGAGACTCTCAAGGTCAAGCTGTAAGGCGTGCCGATATTCAGGTGAGGCGGCTTGACCTGAATTGGATGGGCTTACAGCCCAGTCAATCCGGCCAACCAGCTTGCCGAGCGCTTCGCCGCGTCCACCGTCGCGCCGGCGGCGCGGCTGAGATCGGTCTTGACCACGGCATAGCCTGCCTTGGTGCGGTAAAGCACGGCGCGGCCGCCATCGACCGACCCATCGAAGGCGACAGGCTTCGCGGCTTCCGTTTCGCTGGCCGTCACGGTTCCGCCCACTGGAACGCTTGGGCGATGGTCGAGCTCGGGCGGCAGCGGGGCGATGGTTTCGACCACGCGGTTCCTGGGCTTCAGATCCGGCCTGGAGGCTTTCGCGGCAAGCTCGGAGGAAGAGGCCGAGCCCTTGACGCGGCAGATGCCTGAAACCAGCGGATAGTTGAAATTGCGCTGGTGCAGCATCTGGCTCTTCATCGCCGCTTCGCAGTCGGCGATCGTCGCCCATTTGGCCGGCGTCTCGCCGATATATTCGCAGAGCTTCGCGTCGCAGTCGCAGCCGACAATGGTCATTGCGACAAGGGCGGTCTTGATCACGGTCTTGTCCCTTCGAAATCGCTCCCATTCCCCACTTGCATCAATCCATGCCGAACAAGGCGGGATTTGGCCGCGATTGTGAAAATGTGGATGACGGGAGGTTTCGGAAGATTGCTCAGGTGGCGACTGTGACCAAAATGCCTCAGGCAGGCTTGGCTAGCCCAAAAAGACAGTCGGCGCTGGGATTTCTCCCAGCGCCTCCCTGTCAGATCAGGAACCGGTTGAGGCAGCAACTTCCGTAAAGTCGTCGCGCCAGGCCGGCCTTGATTTTGACGGTCCTGCCAGTCGCCGCCCGAAGGCAGCGCCCGTTCCAGACCACGCCGATCTCCACCCTTACGGGCTTCGCCCAGCGTGCCATCGAAGGTTTTTCCCGGCCTTCATGGCAGCATCGGTCCGCCGTCGGCGTTGGCACGCTTTCCGCGGCACCCGTAGGTCTCGGCATCCGTCCCTCCAACAGGCGAACCTGCTCTCGTTCTGGGCCGTACGGGCCTCAGGAAATCCGCCTTGCGCTTTTGCCTTTCGGCTGGGGCGTTCAGTGGCCGCCTGAGATGGGTTGAATGTACGCCGGGTAAGCGGATTGCGGAATGCCCACTCGCCTGTGGATAGCGGGATTATCGGGGACCGAGGGCAAAAGCCTCGGAATTCGGCGGCCGAACCCTGCCCCGCTTTTTTAGCGACCTTCGATATTGGAGCCTTGTCGCGCCGCCCGGTCCGCGTTTGAATGTCGGCAAAAGAGTTTGGGTCGGCAAAAGACTTCGGGCGCCAGCGCGGACTCCGCCGCGCATTTCGCGCGATGTGCCTCGGGGGAGGTCGGATTGAAGGTCGGGGTGGTTCTCAATCCGATTGCTGGAGGCGGCAGGCTCAAGCGGCACTGGGCGGAGGTGGCGGCATCGCTCAAGACAAATTTCGGCGATTTCGACCTGCGCGAGACGCAAGCCGCCGGCGACGCCGAGCGGCTGGCGATCGACCTCGCCGCCGGCGGATGCGACCTGGTGATCGCGGCCGGCGGCGACGGCACCGCCAGCGAAGTGGCCGACGGGCTGCTGCAGGCGCAGGACGAGATCGGAAGGACGAGCGAGCTCGGGCTTTTGCCCTGCGGTACCGGCATCGACTTCGCGCGTGGGCTCGGCATGCCGCGCGGCATCGATGCCACGCTGAAACGGATCGCTGATACCAAGGCGCGAAAAGTCGACGCCGGGCGGGTCTGCTACATCGACGATCATGGCAAGCTGGCCAGCCGCCACTTCATCAACATCGCCAGCCTTGGTCTGTCGGGGGCGACGGACCGCGCGGTCAATGCCGACAAGCGCAAGGGCAGGGTCTCGTCCAAGGCGCTGTTCTTCTGGCGCACGGTGCTGGAG
>NZ_RZSA01000551.1:0-4499 GCF_003998075.1 Mesorhizobium sp. M2A.F.Ca.ET.037.01.1.1
ATGCCGAAGCGGTCAAAAGCGAAAGGCTGGCGCTGCCGGCGACCCGATTCGCCGTCGGCGCCTATCTCTCCTTCTGCACCAACCGGACGCTGCTCGAGGCAGTCGCGTCCTCGCTGACCGAGATGTTCTCGCCGGCCATCATCGGCGAGCGGGTGCCGGCGATGCTGGCCAGATATGAGCACATCACCGAGGATACGCTGGCCTATTTCACGCGACGGCCCGAACAGGCATCGCGCGACGCCGACTTCGCCCTCGCCTATGTGCTCGTCCATGCCGACACGCCCGAACGCCAGCAGCAGGCGATCGATGCGCTGGTGTTCAAATGCGACATACTCTGGGCCATGCTCGATGCGCTCCAGCATGCCTATGGCGCGCCGGGGAACATACCGCCCGGCGCCTTCCGCCCGGAGACGGCTTCATGACGGCGCCGCGCGAAAGAGCCATCGTGTCGTTGCGCTCCGCGCCATCGCTGCCCAGGCATGTGCGCATCCAGCACGACCCCGTGCGACTGGCCTTCGCCGTGCTTGCGCCGGAGAAGGTGTTCTGGCCGAATGACATCAGTCTCGACATACTGCGCCGCTGCGACGGGCAATCAACCGTCGAGCGCATCATCGCCGATCTTGCGGCCGACTACGACGCGGATCCGCAGGACGTGGCGGACGATGTCATCCGCTTCCTGCAGGAATGGTCGGACAAGCTTTTGGTGAAGCTGTGAGCGAGCCCATTCTGCCTCCGATCGGCATGCTGGCGGAACTGACGCATCGCTGCCCGCTGCAGTGCCCCTATTGCTCCAACCCGCTTGAATTGCTGAAGGCCAACCGCGAGCTCGACACGCAGACCTGGCTCGATCTCTTCTCGCAGGCCGCCGATCTCGGCGTCCTGCAGGTGCATCTCTCCGGTGGCGAACCGACGCTGCGCCGCGACCTCGAGCAACTGATCGCCGGGCTTTCCGCGCGCGGCGTCTACACCAACCTCATCACCGCCGGTGTCGGCATTGCCGAAGGCCGCATCGAGGCCTTTGCCGAAGCCGGCCTCGACCACCTGCAACTGAGTTTCCAGGGCGCCCGCCCAGTGACCACCGATGGCATCGGCAACCACCGGGGCAGCCATGAGAAAAAGCTGGAGACGGCGCACCGCGCCCGCGCGGCCGGGCTGCCGCTCACCATCAACGCGCCGGTCCATCGGCAAAACATCGAGGAAGTGCCGGAATTCATCGACCTCGCCCTATCCCTGGGCGCGGAGCGGCTCGAGATCGCCAATGTCCAATATGCCGGCTGGGCGCTAGCCAATCGCAGTTTGCTAATGCCCGACCCTGCCGCGGTCGACCGGCAGGCCGACATCGTCGCGGCTGCCCAGGAACAGCTCGCCGGCATCATGACCATCGATTTCGTCACGCCGGATTACTTCGCCATCTACCCCAAGCCATGCATGGGCGGCTGGGCACGCGACGCCTTCATGGTGGCTCCCGACGGCACCGTATTGCCGTGCCATGAAGCGCAGACGATTCCCTCGCTGCGCTTCGAGCGCTTCGGAGACCGCAGCCTCGCCGAAATCTGGACCGACTCACCGGCCTTCAACGCCTTCCGCGGCACCGAATGGATGCGGGAGCCGTGCCGAAGCTGCGAGCGTCGCGAGGTCGACTGGGGCGGCTGCCGGTGTCAGGCATTGGCGATTGTCGGCAATGCCGCTGCAACAGATCCAGCCTGCATCAAGTCGACAGCACACGCACGTATGGCCGCCTTGGTCGGTGAAGCGCGGCGCAGCAATACCGCCGGAGACGATGCTTTCATGTATCGCCGGATAGGATCGTGATTTTGACGGTAGCAACAATCGCCGCCGATACGGTCCCGGCTTCGGCTAGAGCAATTCCAGGAAAAGTGTGAGCGGTTTTCCGTCCGGAATTGCGTAAAAACAAAATAGATAGGGCGTTTCGCCGTTTCTATGAAACGGTGAAACGCACTAGCAGCGACGGTCCATCTCGGCGATTGATATACTCTTCGCTTGGAAGCACGCTGGCGGGCAATTCCCTCAGCGCAAAAGGCCGTCCATATCGAAATCTTCCCAGCCTCTCAGGCGGGGCGCATCGTCCCGGCTCACGTCGGTGTTGCTTGCGGCCCCAGCGCGATTCTTTTGGGAGCGCTTCAGAGCCGCCCTTGCGGCGGCGCGTCTCCGGTTCTCGGCAGCTGTCGCCGCGTCTACATCACGCCAGACGGTGACCAGATCGCGGTCAAGCACATCCTCGATGTGGCGAGGGTCGAACACGTGGAAGGTGATCTTCCTCGCCCGGCCGCGAAGTTTCACGGTTCGCGTCCCGGCGCTTTGAAGCCGACCGTCCTTCAGCCAGCGGTGCCGCTCGCCGGACGAGATCGTCAGGATATCCTCGACCTCGCGAGGGATGACCGGCAGGTCTGCGATGTCGCGCATGGCTTTGGATACGACCACCGCTGCCGCTTCAACATCGGCATCCGAGCCCTCCGGGAGGCGCAAGGTGAGCACCCGAGATTCAATGTGAAGCAGCTTTTTCAGGGGCGCAGGAAGGCGAGCGCGTATCTCGAGGAAGATGCCCCTCGTCCGCATCGACGATCCCAAGGTGGCCGCCGACGAAAGCGGCCACTCAGCTATCAACTTGGCGGTAGGTTCGGTTTTTCGGCGCCCTGGCATATCCGATAAATAGGTCGGGCTGATCCCAGAGCAAAGCCGGCTCAAGAGGCAACCCGTTGTGCCGCGACGCAGTGATCGCAGACAAGCATTCTGCCACGTGTTGCCAGCTGAGAAGGTTCAATGGAGCGAATTGTCAATCGGCGAGTTAGGCTGGCTAGACCGAAGAGACTGGACTAGAATGGATGGCTGCGTCGAAAAGCAACAGATATTTCACGCCAACCAAGCCGGCGCCGGAAGGCCTCGCCCCTGCCCTGGCGCGAAACATTGAGGCGCTGATCGAGAGGCGGAAACGCGAAGCCAAGGCCGCGACGCTGGAGGAGCGCGCGGCCGCAGCGATCAGCGGCTTCGCCGGAAGCATGTTCTTCGTCTACTTACACGTTGCCTTCTTCGGCGGTTGGATCGCCCTCAATGTGGGCATCCTGAGCTCCGTCAGACCCTGGGACCCGTCACTGGTCATCCTGGCCATGTTCGCCTCGGTCGAGGCCATCTTCCTCTCGACCTTCGTGCTCATCAATCAGAACCGAATGGCCGCGGAGGATAATTCCAGGGCAGACCTCGATCTGCAGGTCAGCCTGCTTAACGAGCACGAAACCACCAAGCTCATCAAGCTGGTGGAGGAGATTGCCAAGCGTCTCAACATAGATACCGACGCGGATCACGAGATCAAGGAACTCAAGCGCGATGTGGCGCCGGAGGCAGTTTTGGACAAGATCGAAGAGGTGTCCGACCGTCAGCCGCCCGAGTGACAGATCACCAAAGCTAAGCGTTACTAAGTTGGGTCAATCAGAGGATAGGAGCATGTTCGACCACATCGGCTTCAATGTCGGGAACTTTGAGAAATCGCTCGCCTTTTACAAAGCAGTGTTCGCACCTCTCGATCTTGGCGTGCTGGAATCTGGCGAGGGCTGGGCCATGTTGGGCGGCTACTCCGGTCGTCTCTGGATCGGGGCATTCGGGCCACCACCTGGACCCATCCACATGGCGTTCCGCGCCGGCTCCCGCGCGATGGTACACGCGTTCTACGAGGCAGGCCTTGCAGCCGGAGGTCGCGATAACGGCGCTCCTGGCATTCGCACCCAATACGCGCCGGATTACTTTGCAGCTTTCTTGCTTGACCCGGACGGGCACAATGTCGAGGCCGTAAGCTTCGCTCCGGAAAATTGAGCTGCGCGTTCTGCGCCCCGTCAGCGCACGAGGCCGTGCATATCGAAATCTTCCCAGCCTCTAGGCCCGACGTAGCTGCGAAGCTCATCAGCGTACACCGAAATCGAGTTGGAGTTGGAACAAACGCGGCGGCCTTCTGTTTGCCTCTGAGCACAATTCAGTGCGTTAGAGGACATCATCTATGAAGTTGCGTTTGTTATCGGCCGCGCTCTGCACGGGCGTCGCCTTGGGTTTTGCCCATCCGGCGCTCAGTGCCGAAAAGGCGCAGGATTTCGTCAACAAGGCTGCCGAAGGCGGGATCTTCGAGGTCGAGTCCAGCAAGATCGTCCAGGGCAAGGCGAAGGACCAGGCTGTCAATGAGTTCGCCCAGAAAATGATAACTGATCACGGCGCGGCCAACGCCAAGCTGCAGTCGATCGCCGGCGAGCAGAAACTGCAGATTCCCGCCGAAACGGACGCGAAGCACAAGAGCGATCTTGAGGCGCTGAAATCGGCCAACGGTTCGGCCGACCAGTCCTACGTGAAGATGCAGCAGGACGCGCATGCCGACGCGGTCAAGCTATTCCAGGACTATGCGGCCGACGGCGACAACGCGGGACTGAAGGCATTTGCCCAGCAGACGCTGCCGACACTCAAGATGCACCAGGAGATGATCGAAAAGATCGCCTCAGGCA
>NZ_RZSA01000552.1:0-4496 GCF_003998075.1 Mesorhizobium sp. M2A.F.Ca.ET.037.01.1.1
CCCGATGGTCGTCCTGGCGCCGTTCGTCAACGGGAACACCTTCAGGGAGGGCGCGACGGCATGAGCGAGCTCCCATGGATGCCCGTCTACATAGGCACTGAAACGGCTTTGACAGGGCATCTGAGCCCCGAAGAGTTTGGCTGCTACGAGCGCCTGCGCAGGCATTGGTGGCAGCATGGATCGCTGCCTGAAGATGCCACTCGCCTCATGCGCATTACCGGCGTCGATCCCGACAAGTGGGAAGACGTTGCGAAGGCCATCGGCCCACTCATGTCTGACAGCATCCGCAGGCTCGATGATGAACGTTCTGGCGCGGCCGCCAAGCGTGAAAAGAAGGTCGCGGCCGGGCGGAAAGGTGCCGAGGCCAAGTGGCGACCGCATGGCAGAACCATTTCGGATGCCAATGGCACAACCATGGCAGACGCATCCGACGAGATGGCAAACGCATCGTTTTGCCAATGGCCATCACCATCAGCATCACCATCAGAAAGTTCTCTCCGGGAAGAAAAGGAAGAAGGGTTAGAGCCTGCGCGCGAGAGACAGCCCAACGTCTTGTTGATGTCGATGGACGAGGTGAAGGAACATCTGCGGGAGACGGGCGCACTCGCCGACGATGAGTTCGGAGGCCTGTGATGACCCGGGGGACCACCACGACCGATCCCGTGTCCAAGGCGGAACCCGCCCGGGCACTTCGTTGGCATCGGGAAGAAATTCAAACTAAAAAGTTGGCGGGGGGAGGTCTCAACGCCAAGCGCAAACCCTTGCTGGACCGCGTGGCTCCAAATTTCGCGCTCTGGCGAATTAAAGTTCCGGGAGGCCTGATTTGAGACGCGGAAGGAGACCGCTTCCCGGCCGCCTGCATCTCGTCACGGCCACCTATCGCGCGGACCGGCACGGCATCGCAGCGTCATCCGGCCATCTGCCGGCATACGAGCCGCTGCCCAAGCCGAAATGGATGCACGGCAAGGCTGCTCTGGCCTGGCAGAGGTACATCGAGCCGTCATGCTGGCTGGATCAGTTCAGGGAGGCCGCGGCGATCGCGTTCTGCCTGCTCTGGGCTGAGTTTCAGTTATCGCCTCGCCAGTTCGGCGCCGCGAAGCATAGCCAGATGCGCGCCTACATGGCCGACCTCGGCTTGCTCGGCAATCGTCGAGGGGCGCCCGAATGACGGGGGGACTTGCAAAGACTATAGGTCTGCGGCGCCTCGATCGCTCAGCACCAGGCTTGCGCAAAAGCGTAAGAAATTACGTTTTGAGGGACCAACTTTTCATTTTTCAGGGCATTTTGCGCAGGTCAATTGCCCAGCGGTCGGCAGCTTTTGGCGGACTGAGCAGTGAACCTCCCCGCCCGGGGTTGCGCACATGACCGCGCCGGCAATCGGATGCAGGCGCTGCGGTGCCAGCCTGGCCGGCAAGCGATCGGATGCAAAGTTCTGCTCGGCCGGCTGCCGCGTTGGCAGTCATCGCGAGGAAGTCGGCCGCGTCGAGAGCATCCGGGCCGACGTCGTCATCGATCGGCCAATGCGTGACGCGCTGATCGAGATCGGCGAGCTCAACATGCAGGACGAGCATGATCCGGCCAAGGTCCGCCAGGCCTTCAACGCATGGTGCAGGAAGTTCGCCGGCTCGATCGCCTAAGCGTTACGTCCTGCGGCGGTTACGGATAGCCGGCCTGAGTTAGATTCGGCGCAGTGATTTGAATTCCCTCTCACCGGAGGCCCGTAATGCTCGCTCGTCTGAGATCCACAGAACCCGTTCATGACGCCGCCTATTTCCGGCGCGCGTTGAAGATCCCTCGGCCTGGTCCCGAATACCTCATGGCCGAGAAGGCATCGCGCGAGGCCTCGGCCAATCTGCGCAGTCTGACCGAACGCCGAGAGAGCCTGAAGGTGGAAAGAACGGTCGAGAATCCCGGCAAGAACAGGATCCCAGACGCGACCTACCGCGCGATGCATGCGGACCTCGAGGCCCAACTCACCGCGGCACAGGTGACGGAACGCGAAGCCCTTGCCGAATGGAACAGTCGGAAGGCGGCCTATCACGACCATGTTCGCGCGACCCTTGCGGCCGACATCGACGGCCTTGGCGCGCTGATCTGCAACCACCTCGACCAAGTGATGGAATTGCTCGACATCGCTGCTGCGCTCGGCACTGGAGCTCGCGAATACCGCGTCGAGATGCCCGGCCTTGTCAGCGGCGCGCCGGCCGCGAAGCAATTACTCCAAGCCGCTATCGACAGCACCATCACCAAGATGATTTCGAAAGGACGCCGCCCGTGAGCACCGAACCCTGGCACCCTAAAGTCAGCTACCGCGAAGGCGAGCGCTGCCGATACGCCGGTGAAGTCTGGGAAGCCAAATTTGACCTTACCCGCGGCCTGAAGCCTGTCGGCCATCTGTCGGAAAAGTTCTGGCGCCGCGTGCCGACAATTGCACCTGTGAAGGCGAGCCGTGACGGCCGGAAGACGTCCAACGGCTATCTCACCCGCAGCATGAGCCACAACTGAGCGATGGCTAAGCGCCCGTCCCAGCCTGCCGCCGATCAGCGCGCCATCGATCTGGGTAAGATCGACACCGAGATCGCGCGGCTGGAAAGGCTGCTGGCTAGCAAGAAGGATGTGCTCGCCGCCGACAAGCGGCAGCACGCACTGGACCAGAACGTCGACCTGCAGCAACGCCTCAAAGGCGAGATCAGCGACATAAGCGAATTGCTCGCCAAGCAGAGGGAGCGACGCTTCAAGACCGAACTCGGCGAGGTAGAACCTCTGAAGCCGGCGGCGCCTGTCCAGCATCGGGCGTGGGAGATTGACCAAGAGGTTCTGAAGGCCGGCCTGCCAGAATATCCAGCCATACTCAGAGGCAGCGAAGCCGATGACGGCGAGGTCTTCCCAGCAGCACTCGAAGCGATGCAGGCTTTCTACCAAGCAGCGCTGGCCGACCATTTTCGTAGGCACGACTGTCACCCGGATGAGCTCGTTAGGCTCGATCTGCACGTCGGGCTGATGGCCGACATGCACGCGCAATTGGCATGGCTGTCCGAACGTTGCGGCGCTCTCGAAGCCTGCGTCAAGGAGCTACAGGAGCGGCCCGTCGCGCAGTATCGCGGCGTCTGGGCGAACGAGGAAACTTACAAGCGCGGCGACATGACCACGTTCGGCGGTTCGACCTGGCATTGCGAACTCGATTCATCTCGAGGTGTACGCCCTGGCGACGGCATCGGCTGGCGGCTCATGGTCAAGAAAGGCCGCGACGGAAGGGACGCACGATGACCCCAACAACCATCGAGGAAATCGCAACGGAAATAGGCACCTCGCCGATCTCGGTTCGTCGGTTGATGGTCAAGGCGATCGACGCGGCAGAGGTGGATACCTCCAAAGGCATGCCGATCATGATGAACCAGGACGAAGCCAGCCGACTGCACGGGATCGCGCATGCCGCGGCGATGCAGGCCATTGGCGGCACCAAAGAGCATCAGGTCGATGAACTGGCCGCCAAGGTGTTCAGGCTGCTTGCCGCTTCAGTCGGCCGGAGCAACGCCAGTGATGCCGACCGGCGTGAAAGCATTCGCGTGGTGAAGGATTGATCACCATGACCTCCGGGGGGCCGAAACGTCCGAGAATCCACGAAATGGGCGCCAACCGCTTCGGGCTCACGCGCAGAATTCTGGGTTTTTCAGGGGAAAATTTCCAGTGATGTTGCCGCCACCTCCCGCTGACCTCAGCCGCATCGAGCGCAAAAGCTTCCGCAAGATGGCGCAAACCGTTGCGGACCGCGGCATTGATCCGGTCGCGCGAGCTTCCCTGATCGCCCAGGCGGTGCGGATCGAGGCGCGAATTCCGTTCCTGCGGGAGGCCGAAAACCAAGTCGAAAACGGGCAGAAAATGGCAGCAATGCGCGCCCACAACACGGCCATGGTCGAACTGCGGCGCCTCAACGTCGAGATCTTCCGCGGCGCGGCCAGGGTCGATGCCGTCGTGCCTTTGGCGATAGCGGCCGCAGCGAACACGAATGATGCCGATGAAGCCTGGCGCCGACACATCCATTGGGGCGACCGGACGCTGACCCGCGATCAACTGGAGGCGAAATTCGGCCGGCCGTCGTGGGCAGCGATGCTTTACCGCACCGAGGCCGAGGCGATCGGCATCAACCGACTTCTGGATAAGCACCGGCCGCGCTGCATTCCGAGCCCGGAACTCGATGAGCTCTATCGGGAGATCGGACTGCCTGCACCAGGTCCGCGAGCACAGGGTGCCGCATGACCTTCCTTGCCGACCAGAGACTCGATAGCGTGATGACCACGAAGCCGCGGGGAAGGATAATAGCCGGCGCACGTCCCGATCAGACACTGCAGGTGACCATAACCGGCAAGATCACCGACATCAGCAAGGCCGTCGCCGCCATCAAGGCAAACCCTGATGTCGGCAAGATCGTGATCGAGATCGACAGCGCGGGCGGAAGCATCAGTGAATCTGGCAACCTTTTCAACGCGCTGTTGGAG
>NZ_RZSA01000553.1:0-4495 GCF_003998075.1 Mesorhizobium sp. M2A.F.Ca.ET.037.01.1.1
GGGCTCGGAAGGCTTTCTCGCCGGCAATGGCGAGCCAGTCGCCGAACGCTACGAAGCAGCGGCCGAACTGCTTGCCATGATGCATGGCAAGGCCTGGCCCACGCGCATGGAAGCGGCGCCCGGCGTGGTCCACGACGTGCCGCCCTTCGATCGCGACGCCATGCTGATCGAGGCCGATCTTCTGGTCGACTGGTATGTGCCCTGGATCACCGGCGGTCCGGCGAGCGAGGACTTGCGAGCGGGCTATCACAAGGAATGGAACGCGGCGCTCGACCGCCTCGCCGGCAGCGAATACACGCTGATGCTGCGCGATTTCCATTCGCCCAACATCATCTGGCGGGCAGAGCGATCCGGCCTCGACCGGCTCGGCATCGTCGACGTCCAGGACGCGCTGATCGGGCCCGCCGCCTATGACGTCGCCTCCCTGGCCATGGACGCACGCGTCACCGTCTCGCCCGAGATCGAGCGCCGGACGGTCGCCGCCTATGTCGCGGCGCGGCACGCTGCGGGCGCCTTCCATGAAGCCGCTTTCGCCGAGGCCTACGCGATCATGGCGGCGCAGCGCAATTCGAAGATCCTCGGCATCTTCGTGCGGCTCGAAAAGCGCGACGGCAAGCCTTACTATCTGAAACACCTGCCGCGCATCCGCGACTATCTGAGGCGGGCGCTGGCGCATCCGGCGCTGGCCGGCCTGAAGGAATTCTACATGGCCCACGGCCTGCTCGAGGAACGGGTCCCATGAAGCCCCCAACCACGACGCCGAAGACAGCGATGGTGCTGGCGGCCGGGCTTGGCAAGCGCATGCGGCCGATCACCGACACGATGCCCAAGCCGCTGGTGAAGATCGCCGGCAAGACCTTGCTCGACTGGGGGCTGGACAGCCTGGAGGCCGCCGGCATCGCCAAGGCCGTCGTCAATGTGCACTATCTGCCCGAGCAGATCGTCGCCCATGTCGCCAGCCGGAAAGCTCCGAAGATCGTCATCTCCGACGAGCGCGAGGCGCTGCTGGAATCGGCGGGCGGCATCGTCAAGGCGCTGCCGCTTCTGGGCAGCGAGCCCTTCTACATCATCAACGCCGATACGTTCTGGATCGACAGCGGTCAGCCCAGCCTCAAGCGCCTTGCCCTTGCATGGGACGCCGCCAGAATGGATATTCTGCTGATGCTTACCGATCTCGACTCAGCGACCGGGCACTGCGTCGGCACCGATTTCCTGGTTGCCGCCGATGGAGCTCTACGGCGCTCGAAGGGTGATCCGACTGGCCTGATCTATGCCGGCGCCGCCATCATCCATCCGCGCATCTTCAAGGACGCGCCCACGGGCTCGCATTCGCTCAACGTCTATTTCGACAAGGCGATCGCCGCCGGGCGCCTGTTCGGCATGAAGATGAACGGGCGCTGGATCACCGTCGGCACGCCGGACGCCATTCCCGCCGCCGAAGCGGCCGTGGCCGGCGCGCTCGCGAAAGCGGTATGAGCGGCGCGCGCCGCGTCCTTTCCATCCCGCCCGGAGCGCCGTTCCTGCCGACGCTGGCGGAGGCGTTGCTCGACGGACGATTGATTCCCGGCTTTCGTTTCGACGGCGAGCCGCTGGCGCTGGCCGACGCGACCGTCTATGTGCCGACCCGACGCGCGGCGCGGGCGCTGCGCGGCGCCTTCGTCGACATTCTCGGTCAACGCTCGGCCATCCTGCCGACGGTGCGGCCGCTCGGCGAGTTCGACGAGGATGAGGCAGCCTTCGACGCAGAGGCGGCGCCGGCGATAGACCTCGCGCCGCCGATCGCGGCGCAGGAGCGATTGCTGTTGCTGGCGCCGCTGGTGCGTGCCTGGAAGGAAAGCCTGCCGGCGCATGTCAGAGAGCGGTTCAACGAGGAATTCGTCGTGCCGACCTCGGCCGCCGACGCCATCTGGCTGGCGCGCGACCTTGCCCGGCTGATGGACGAGATCGAGACCGAAGGCACGGATTGGGCGAAGCTCGCGACGCTGGTCACCGGCAATCTCGCCGGCTGGTGGCAGGTGACGCTCGATTTCCTCGGCATAGTCACCGACAACTGGCCGGAACTGCTCAAGGAGCGCAACCGCTCCAATCCGGCCGCGCATCGCAGCGCGCTGATCCGGCTGGAAGCGGCGCGGCTGAAGCGCAATCCGCCGGCCGGACCTGTGATCGCCGCCGGTTCGACCGGCTCGATTCCCGCCACGGCGGAACTGCTTGGCGTGATCGCCGGGCTGCCCAATGGCGCCGTCGTGCTGCCCGGGCTCGACCGCGAGCTGGACGACGCATCCTTCGCGGCGATCACGGCCCCCGGCGCGCGTCCGGCAACGCTCGGCCACCCGCAATATGGCCTCGCCAAGCTGATCGGCGGCATCGGCATCCAGCGCCGCGATGTCGAGGATGTCATCGCCGCGCCACCGCCGCTGGCGCTGCGGGCGGCCCTTGTCGGCGAGGCGCTGCGGCCCGCCGAAACCACCGAATACTGGACCGAAACGCGGCCGCGCTTCACGTCAGGCGATGTCGAACAGGCGCTTGCCGGCGTGACGCTGGTGGAAGCGGCGAACGAACGCGACGAGGCGGCGGCAATCGCCATTGCACTCAAACTTGCCGTCGAGGCACCGGGCAAGCGCGCGGCGCTCGTCACCGGCGACCGCGCGCTGGCGCGGCGGGTCTCGGCCGAGCTTCTGCGCTTCGGCGTCGTCGCCGACGATTCCGGCGGCGCGCCGCTCATCAACATACCGGCCGCCAGCCTGCTCAGGCTCGCGCTGAGCGCCGCGTTCCGGCCCGGCGACCCGGTAAGCCTGCTCTCCTTGCTCAAGCATCCGCTGCTCGGGCTCGGCCTCGAACGCCAGGCCGTGCGCAAGGCGGCCGAGTTGGTCGAGCTGGTCGCCTTGCGCGGCGGCACGGGCCGGCCGGATGTCGCATCGCTCGGCGCGCTTTTCGAGACGCGACTCGCGGAGCTGAGCGGCGATACGAGGCAGCCTTTCTGGTTTTCGCGGCTCACCGTGCGCGGCATCGAGCAGGCGCACGGCATGCTTGGCCGCCTTAGCAAGGCGCTCTCGCCGCTCACCGCTATGCGCGACGAGAAAGACGCCGATATCGCGACGCTGACCAGCGCAAGCGTCATCGCGCTGGAGGATCTCGGCCGCGCCGCCGATGGCAGCCTGGCGGAACTCTATGCCGGCGATGCCGGCGAGAAACTCGCCGAACTTTTGCGCGGACTGGTGGCGGCGTCCTCGCCCTTCACTTTCGCCGCCTCGGAATGGCCCGACGTGATCGAGGCGCTGATCGCGCCGGAGACGGTGAAGCCGGGGCAAGGCACCGACCGCAACATCGCCATCTGGGGCGCGCTGGAAGCGCGATTGCAGAATGTCGACATGCTGGTCATCGGCGGGCTCAATGAAGGGGTCTGGCCGCGCAAGCCCGATAGCGATCGCTTCATGTCGCGGCTGATGAAGACCGGCATCGACCTCGAACCGCCGGAGCGGCGCATCGGCCTTGCCGCGCATGATTTTCAGATGGCGATGGGCGCGGCGGAAGTGTTGCTGACACGGTCGGCGCGATCCGGCGATGCGCCGGCGGTGCCGTCGCGCTGGCTGCAGCGCATCCTGACCTTCATCAGCAAGGAGCCGGCGGCGGCCCTTCGCGGGCGGGGCGACGCGCTGCTTGGCTGGGCGCGCGCGCTCGATGCCGGCGAGAAGAAGGATTTCGCCGCCCGCCCGCAGCCCAGGCCGCCGCTCAGCATGCGCCCGCAGCATTTCTCGGTCACCGAGATCGAGACGCTGCGCCGCGACCCCTACGCGGTCTATGCGCGGCGCATCCTGGGGCTCTCGCCGCTCGAGCCGTTGATCCGCGATCCGGGCGCCGCCGAACGCGGCACGCTGTTCCACGAGATCCTGCATCTGTTCTCGCGGCGGGTGGAGGATCCAAGGGCGCCGAATGCGCTCTCGAGCCTCATCGAAGCCGGCCGTCTCTGCTTTGCCGAGGCAAAGCTTCCGCCGGACATCGAGGCCATCTGGTGGCCGCGTTTCGAAAAGCTCGCCGAGAATATCATCGAATGGGAGCATACCCGCGCCGATGCGGTCGCGAGGCGCTATGCCGAGGAACGCGCCGACAAGACGGTGGTCGGCCGCACCGGCGTGACGCTGTCGGGCTATGCCGACCGCGTCGACCTGCTGGCCGGCGGCATGGCCGACATACTCGACTACAAGACCGGCTCCTCGCCCTCGAAAGCGCAGGCGCACACGCTTTTGTCGCCGCAGCTTGCGCTGGAAGGCGCGCTGCTCAGGCGCGGCGCGTTCAGGGAACTGGGTATCCGCGAGCCCTCGCAGCTGGCCTTCGTGCGGCTGAAGCCGAATGGCGAGGTATTCGAGGAATCGATCCTCGAATACAACCGCAAGCCCCGCACCGCCAACGATCTCTCCGAGGAAGCCTGGGCGCGGCTAGAGCGGCTGCTGTTCCATTATGCCGACCCGACCACCGGCTATCTGTCGCGCGCCCTGCC
>NZ_RZSA01000554.1:0-4488 GCF_003998075.1 Mesorhizobium sp. M2A.F.Ca.ET.037.01.1.1
TGCTTGGGCAGGCGCTCATGCAGGAGCAGCTTGCCGGTTTCCCAGGACGCGCCCCACAGCAGCGGGGAGGTCAGCGGATTGCCGAAGAACACGGCGCCGAGTGCCGCCGCGACCAGATTGCCGGCGATCATCCAGCAAAGCACGGCGGCAACCACGAAATGGGCGCCAAGCGGGAAGAAGGAGGCAAAAACACCCGCGGCGACGCCGGCGGCGACCGAATGCGGCGTCGCGTTCAGCCGCAGGATGCGCTTGGAGAAATACTGCACGGAACGCGAGAACGAGCGGCGCGGCCATAGATAAGTACGCACCCGTTCCAGGAGGCCATCAGGCTCTCGGCGTCGAAAAAGCACTCTGTTCCAGTTCCCGGTCCTACACGCGCTGCCCCTGCCCACCGGGACGCGCCACACATATCTTGCGCCTCCATGGCGCAGAAAGGCAACAAGTCTCTGATATAGAGATGGGCAAGCCGCGGAACAACGAAACGCCGCCGCGTTGGTCTGCCGCAGCCTATAACAAGAACCTCATTCTGGCGAAACTGAGGAGAATTCCGGAGCTGGCAGCTACTTCCGGTATTCGCTGACCTCGACCAGATTGCTGTCCGGATCGCGGAAATAGACCGACATCATCGGCCCGCGCGCGCCAATGCGTTCGACCGGGCCGACTTCGACCGCCACGCCATTGGCTTGCAAGCTGGCCTGGACTTCGACGAGCGGCACCGCAGCCACCAGGCAGAAATCGCCGGAACCCGGCGTCGGCATCTTTGCCTTAGGTTCGAAAGTGCGGCCGACCTCGTGCAGGTTGATCTTCTGCGAGCCGAACAGAAGCGCGGTCGGCCGGTTCGCTTCATCCAGGCGCCGCATGCCGAGCACGCGCTGGTAGAAGTCGCAGGTCGCTTCGACCGAGCGGACCGTCAGCACGAAATGGTCGATCCCGGCGATCATTTTTGGTTTCCTTTCCTGCACGTCGTCACCCCGAAACCGCTGCGCGCCTTCTGGCGACATGTATTGATAACATTGTGGCCAGCTTCACGACACGGAATGCTTGCGAGCCAAGCTGAGCCGCGCTCTTCCGCACGTTCCCGGTCAGGCACGGGTCGCAAGATAAGAACGCAAACGCAGATCAAAGTTTCACTGGAACCGCGTAGCGGCTATTTTGGCGGTTATGGTCGCGCCGCCTTTCGTTTTCGGACCGTTTGTCTTCGCCCCCGCCCTTGGAGAGCTGCGGCGGGACGGCAAACCGATCGCGCTCGGTCAAAAAGGCGCTGCGCTCCTCGAGGCGCTGCTCAAGGCTGAGGGCGGTGTCGTCAGCAGGCAAGAATTGATGGATAGCGTGTGGCCTGGCATGGCGGTGGAGGAGGGAAACCTCTCCGTCCAGATCGCCACCCTGCGTAAGCTGCTTGGAGTCGACCCGGACGGCCGCGAGTGGATCGCGACTGTACCGCGGATCGGCTACCGCATGCTGACTTCGAGGCGTGGCGAGGACATGGTTGCGCTTCCCGCACAGCCGGCACTTGCCGTGCTGCCCTTCGAGGGCCTTGGTGGCGATTCCGAGCCGGACTGGTTCGCCGACGGCGTGGTCGACGACATCATCACCGCGCTCAGCCGTTTCAAGAGTTTCGCGGTGATCGCCCGTAACTCCTCGTTCGTCTACAAGGGCCGGGCCGTAGACGTGCGGCAAGTGGCGAAGGAACTCGATGTCCGCTACGTCCTCCAGGGCAGCGTGCGGCGTTCGGGCGACCGGCTCAGAATCACGGCCCAATTAATCCAAGGGAGCACCGGCGCGCATCTGTGGGCGCAGAACCTCGATGGCGCCCTCGACAACGTGTTCGATTTCCAGGACAGGATCACAGAAGCGGTCGCAACCGTGGTCGGGCCGGAGATCGAATGGGCCGAGATCGAACGTTCGCGGCGGGAGCGGCCCGGAAGCATCGCCGCCTATGACGTCTATCTTCAGGCACGGGCCAAGATCCTGTCGGAATCCAAACGGGGGAATGCAGAAGCCTATGCCCTTCTGACACAGGGCCTCGCACTTGAGCCGGACAATCCCCAATTCCTGGCTCACGCAGCCTGGGCGCTAGAACACCGCATAACGATGGGCTGGCCGCCGTTCGGGCCCGACGACAGGGAAAGATGCGCAGACTTCGCCCGGCGCGGGCTGGAACATGCGGCCGGCGATGCGATAGTGATGACGCATTGCGCCATGGCGCTGCTTCAGGTCGTCAGAGACTACGACTGGGGCATGGCCGTCCTTCAATCCGCGGTTGACGCCAACCCCAACAACCTGACGGTCGTCACTTCGGCGGGCGTGGGTCATCTCCATTGCGGGAGCGTCGAGGACGCGCTTGCCTGTTTCCACCGAGCGAACCGGCTGATGCCTCGCGATCAAATTGCGCATATAGCGCTCTGCGGAATTGCCCATGCGCATGTCATTCTCGGTAACTATGAAGAAGCGCTGGCGTCGGCTTCCCGTGCGCTGGCCCGCAATCCGAACTTCGACGCCACGCTCTGGATGTTGGCCGCTGCCAGCGCCTATCTCGGGCGCATGGACGAGGCCCGCCGATTTGTCGAGGCGCTGAGCAAGCTCTCTCCAGGCGTTACGATCGCGACGATCAGAGCGGGCCAGCCTGCCATGATCCCGGAGCGGATCGGCGTCGTGCTTGAAGGGCTGCGGCTGGCCGGCCTTGAAGAGGGATAATATCTGATAGCGCACCTTTGATCGGCAAGCACTTCGCCGGAAATCCCTTGCCCCCAATGCACATTACGGCGCCGCATATTGGATACTGATCGCTGCAACATGTTTCTTGGCGGTGAGCCGGCGCGGGAATTGCTGGCGCGGGCAGCCTCGGTTTCTCATATCTTTTTAGAATTTTTTACACTCGGCCAAAGGAGCCAAACGGTCCCTCTGGCGCAAAGTGCCCCTCGTTAACTTCAGCATTAAACCGAGGGGCTCAAATGTCACCGTTGATGATCGTCTCGCTCGATCAAGGCAAGATCTACGGGCAAAAACCTTCTGTGGATGAGTTGCATCGGCGGCTCATGGCGACCGGATTGGCGCAAGGTGGCTCGTTGCTCGCTGGAGCCATGCTTGTACCCGGCCGAGCCGCTTCCCGGCTTTTCACACCATTGTCCAGGTTCCGAGAAACAGTCACCGGCTTCGCGCGCCGCTTGGAACTGGCCTCCTCAAAGGAGCGGCGGAGATGGATTGTCCGCCGGAGCGCCTCCCCGTCGGAAATTACCGGTCGCACTAAGCCAGCCCTTTCCGGCCCATTCTCTATCTGACTTTGTCCTTAGCGCGACCGGCCGATAGAGGCGGTCATGCGTCGCTGGAGGAAACGCCATGAGCCTGGTGGATGCGAACGGATTCCAGGTCGGGCTGGCGCTCGGCATGGCCTCGATGGCCTCGGTCGGACCGAACAACCTGATGATGATCCGCGAGGGCCTGCTGCGCGGACGGGCGATATTCGTGGCAAGCCTGGTATGGGGCACTTACGTCGCGCTGATCTCCGCCTCTTACCTGCTGGGCGGCTCGATCGCCGGGCTCGATCCGGCTGTCCGCACGGCCCTCTCCTGGCTTGGCCTCGCGGCAGTGGCATGGTTCGCGCTGCAGTCCTTCCGCGCCGCCTCCGCCGCCGGTGGCGTCGAGCAGCGTTCCGCACACGCCGAGAGCGGGCGCTCCTGTCTTGCCCGCGTCATGGGCGTGGTGTGGATGAACCCGCTGACCTATGTCGAGCTGCTGCTCGTGCCGGCGGCGCTCGGCCAGTCCTTCGCCGCCGGCCGCGCCAGGCTCGAATTCGTCATGGCGCTGATCCTGATGGCCGCGCTCGCCTGCTACGGCTACACGCTGGGTGGCGGCCTCATGGCTTGGCTGCTTCGAAACCGCGCTAACCTGCGCATCTTCGATCTCATCTCGGGCGTTATCCTCACCGCCGTCGCAGTGACGATGGCGGCGGGGCTCGTCAGCCGATGAATGCGCTCGCAAGCGCGGCGCAAAGCTTGGCATTATCTTCGTAGGTGACTAAACGTGCAACGCTACAGGGAGTTCATGGGAGCAATCACCCACGTCGAGTATGACGCCGGGCGCGGCGTGTTCGAAAGCGTCGTCGAAATCCATCCATTTATCATCGCCGCTGGTATGGCCGACGAAACGGCGGCCGATCCGTGGACCGACAACGCCCCGGGCGGCGAAGCAGGTTCGGCCGTACGTGGATTGGCCCCGATAGCGAGCCGCGGAGTCAGCCGCTAAACTGCCCGCCGTCACGCGAACAAACTTGAGTCAGATGTTGCGGCTTCCCGGCTTGATAGCGGGAATGGCGGCGAGTTCCGGCGGCAGGCGGTCGGCAGGATAGGCCGGCACCTCATATTCGGCGAGCGCGACCAGCGGCACGCCGACATCGGTCTTGCCGGCCGAGCGGTCGATGATGCATGCGGCCGCGACGACCTCCGCGCCGATCTCGCGCAGGCAGTCGATTGTCTCGCGGATCGACAGGCC
>NZ_RZSA01000555.1:0-4481 GCF_003998075.1 Mesorhizobium sp. M2A.F.Ca.ET.037.01.1.1
GCCATGGATCAGGCGCTCGGGCAGATCCCGGTTCATATGGAAGCTGAAGTGCCAGAGCCTGGCGGTTGTCGTCTCCCATCCGGTCCAGCCGGGAAGCGGAACATCCAGGACGGCCAGGTGGGTAACAGCCTCCCGATAGATGGCGGCCTGCGGCAACGCCACCATTCCGCCAATGTCATGGCCGCACACGACGTAGCGTTCATGCCCAAGGGCAACCATGACCTCGTGCGCGTCGCGCGCCATCGTGGCCTTGTCATAGCCGTCAAGCGGGCAGTCGGAAAAACCCGCGCCGCGCAGATCCATGGCCACCACGCTGAAATGCTCGGCGAGCAGCGGCATCACATGGTGCCATTCCCACCATGTCTCCGGCCAACCGTGAAGCAGAAGGATCGGCGGGCCTGAGCCCCCCGTGACGGCGTTGATCTTGATGCCATTCACCGGCACCATCTGCTGGGTAAACCCTTCCAAAGTTGCGATCATGATCGCTTTCCAATCGATGTTGACGTTCAAACAGAGCTCGCGGCCAGCGCTTAGGGCTGGCCGAAATCGGTGGCGATCGTGATGTCGCGCCAGGCGTCGATATCGCTGCGAAAGGAAGCCAGCTTTCGCTCGGCGATCGCATGTGCGATCGGGCCGAGCGGCAGATGAAGCGGGGCGTCATCGGCATCGACTGCCTGCAGGATGACCGCGATCGCCTTGTCGGGATCGCCGGCCTGATTGCCGTTGTTGGTTTCGCGATAGTGCCTGCGCGAGCTCGCGGCGTATTCCGGCATCTCGTTGGCCGCCATCGTGATCGAACGGCCAAGGAAATCGGTGCGAAACGGCCCAGGCTCGACGATCAGCACGCGAATGCCGAACGGCTTCAGCTCGCCGGCGAGCGCTTCGGAAATCCCTTCCACGGCGAATTTGGCGGCATGGTAATAGCCTCCGCCGCCACGGCCCTCGATGCCCGCGCCGGACGACATATTGACGATCGTTCCGCCCGAACGTCGTAGGACGGGCAAGGCGGCTCTGGTGGTTTCGATCAGACCGAAGACGTTTACCTCGAACATCGGCCGATATTCCTCGGGCGTGCCTTCCTCGATCGCGCCGAACAGCGCGTAGCCGGCATTGTTCACGAGCACGTCAAACCCGCCAAAGGTCTCGACCGCCTTTGCGACCGCTGCCTTGGCTGCCGCCGCATCCGTCACGTCGAGCGGCAAGGTGATCATGCGGCCGCCGAAAGGCTCGGCCATTTCCTCGATCATCTTGACATTGCGGGCCGTCGCAATGACCCGGTCGCCACGCTGTGCTGCGGCGAGCGCGAGCCGCTGGCCGAAGCCGCTTGAGCAGCCTGTGATGAGCCAAGTTTTCATTACTTCTTCTCCGAGTTGTTTTCAGACGACGCCACGCTGCCGTCGCCGCGAGCCGTCATGTCGGCCATGACGACCAGTCCTTCTCCCCGAGGCCCGCCGAGACAGCTTTGTTCAGCTCCCCGCGGACAGCTTCAAGCATCGGGAGACCCGCGCCGATGAGTTGGACGGTCGCGATGCCGAAGCCACAGGGGTGGCTTCGGGGCATGGGTCACGAAACTTCCGCAGCCCTGAGCCTGAACATCAGGGCATCGGCTTCATTTGCTCGCCGCTTCGGCGATGACATCGGCGACTTCGCGCGGATGCGAGATATAAACCGCATGGCTGGCACCGGGCACCTCGGTGACCTTCGCACTTGCCCGCTTGTACATAGACCGCTCCGCCTCGGCGCTGATAGCCATGTCCAGCCCGGCCACGATGCCGTAGCTTGGCTTGGTCTTCCAGGCCGCGTGCTGCGTCTTGGTTCCGAGGATCTTCGCCGAAACCGGCACCTGCGAGTCGGTCATGAAATCCGTCTCGGCTTTGGACAGGTCAGCGGCGAATCCCGCCCGGAACTTCGCGGGGTCGAACAGCAGGAAGCCGTCAGAAGTCGCCTTGAACGCGTCCGCGGTCGGACTCGGCCACTTCTCAAACACATCACCTACGCCCTCGCCAACATCCGGGACGATGGCCGCGACATAGACAAGTGCCGAAACCTTCGGGTCGACGCCGGCTTCGGTGATGATCTGACCACCGTAGCTGTGGCCGACGAGGACGACCGGCCCATTTTGCTGCTCGATGGCGCGGTGAACCGCCTGAACGTCATCCGCCAGCGAAGTGTTCGGTTCCTGAACGACCGTGACTTTCAAGCCCTTGGCGACCAAGCGCTCATAAACGCCCTTCCAGCCGCTGCCATCGACCAACGCGCCATGGACCAAAATCACATTTTGGGCCGGCTGCGCGAAAGCGGAGGGCGCGCCGAACACCACCGCAAGAGCCGCAGCACCGAGATAGAGAGACTTGAGAGACATTTGCCGATCCTTCCGAATGACATGGGGTGATACACGAGAGACGGTCCGACCGACCGATGGTGGGAATCTAGGTGCTTAGATTTGTTCTTTAACTGACATAAATGTATTCTCGGCGTTCAGTTTTGTGTGGGCGGTCTCATGGAATGGAGTGACGTCAGAATCTTTCTTGCTATTGCGCGATCCGGCACGCTAGGCGGCGCCGCGCGTTCTCTTCAGACAAGCCATCCGACCGTCGGCAGGCGCCTTCGTGCACTTGAGCAGGCGATCGGTCACACGCTTTTCCAGCGGACTGCGGACGGTCTTGTTCTGACCGACGAGGGCCACGGGATCATCGCGCTGGCGGAGCAGATGGAAGAAGGCGCGCTGGCCATGGAGCGCCGGCTTGCGGGGCAGGAGCAGAATCTCAAAGGCAGTCTGCGCATTTCGTCAGCGGACTGGTTCGGGGCCTATGTCCTGCCTCCTATCCTGGCGGATTTCTCCAGGGCCTATCCCAATGTAGACGTCGAAATCCTGACCGGCACACGCCTGTTCAACCTCGCCCAGCGGGAGGCCGACGTCGCTTTTCGCATCGTTCCGTTCGACACTGCCGATGTCGTTCAGCGGCGGCTCTTCAGGCTCGAATACGGCGTCTACATTGCCGAGGAGGCGCCTGATCCCAAATATGGCGATGGGACCGGTTTCCGGCTGATCACCCATGACACATCCACGGGCCATTTCCCTGACATCGCGTGGCTCATCGAGAGTTTCCCCAACGCGAGACCGGTCCTGCGGTCGAACAACCGCAACGTCCAGGGGCGTATGTGCAGGCAAGGCGTCGGCATCGCCGTCCTGCCCCGCGTGGTCGGCAATCAGATCCCGGGTATCCGCAGGCTGGAACTGCCGACGTCGCCGCCAGCGCGAGACATTTGGATGGGATACCACCGGGACCTACGGCGTCTTCAGCGTCTTCGCGCGTTCATCTCGACGGTATCGGACCATCTCGTGAACGCGACCGCATGATGTGCGGCCCTGAAATGGCTCAACGTTCCCGGTGCCGAGGACCACGTCTTTCCCGGTTGGGAGTCTGAACCGGTGCATCAGCACAAAAGCACCGCGTCAGACCAGGGCGCACACCGTCTTCGTCTCGAGATAGTTCTCCAGGCCGGGCGCGCCGTTCTCGTAGCCCCAACCGGACTGCTTGTGACCACCCTTGGGCAGCTCCGGCGAGAAGTAGGAATGGCAGTTGATCCATACGGTGCCGGAACGGATGCGCGCAGACAGACGATGCGCGGTGGAGAGATCGCGCGTCCATAGGCTGGCGGCGAGGCCATAAGGCGAGTCGTTCGCAAAGGCGATTGCTTCGTCGGGATCGTCGAACGGCGTCACGGCGACGACGGGTCCGAAAATCTCCTCGCGCATCATGCGCATCCGCGGCCTGACGCTTGTGACCACGGTAGGCTCGAAGAAGGTGCCCGTTCGCTTTCCGCCGACAACGATGTCGGCGCCGGCTTGCTCGCCTTCCGCGACATAAGCCGCGACGCGTTCGGCCTGGACCGCGTTGACCAGCGGCCCGAGATCGGTATCGGGGTCGAGCCCGTGACCGAGCCTCAGCTTCTTCGCTTCCGCCGTCAGCCCCTCTATCAGGCGGTCGCAGATCGAGCGATGGGCGTAGACGCGCGAGCCGGCGACGCAGACCTGGCCGGCATTGGCGAAGATGCCGCGCGCGATGCCGGGGATCGCGAGCTCCATATCGGCATCGGGCATGACGATGGCCGGCGACTTGCCGCCGAGCTCGAGCGTGAGCTTCTTCAGATTGCCGCTAGCGGCAACGACGATCAGCTTGCCGACCTCGGTTGAGCCGGTGAAGGCGACCTTGTCGACACCCGGATGCGCGGCAAGCGCGGCGCCGACCGTCTCGCCCGGGCCGGTGACGATATTCACGACGCCGGCCGGCAGGCCGGCCTCGATCAGGAGCTCGCCTAGCCTCAGCGCCGTGAGCGAGGTCTCCTCCGCCGGCTTCAACACCACGGTGCAGCCGGCAGCCAGTGCGGGCGCGAGCTTCATCGCCGCCATCAACAGCGGCGAGTTCCACGGCGTGATGGCCGCCACCACGCCGATCGGCTCGCGCGTCGTATAGGCG
>NZ_RZSA01000556.1:0-4445 GCF_003998075.1 Mesorhizobium sp. M2A.F.Ca.ET.037.01.1.1
CCGCTCGACGCCGGCTGAGGCGTCGGCGAGGATCTGTTTGTAGCCGGCTATCGAGCGGGCGAAGATGTTGTAGATGACGACCGCAGGAATGGCCGCCACCAGCCCCATGGCGGTCGCAAGCAGCGCCTCGGCGATACCTGGCGCCACGACGGCGAGGTTGGTGGTCTGCGCCTGGGAGATGCCGATGAAGGCGTTCATGATGCCCCAGACGGTGCCGAACAGGCCGACAAAGGGCGCCGTCGAGCCGATGGTGGCGAGCAGGCCGGTGCCGCGCGACATGCGCCGCGCCGCCGTCGCCTCGATGCGCGAGAGCCTGGAAGCGACGCGTTCCTTCAGGCCGTCGCCGGAAACGTGGTCGAGCGCGCCGGCCGATAGCGCCCGTTCCTCTTCCGCCGCCCGCACCAGAAGCGCGCCCGGACCGCCGTTATGGCCGAGTTCGCGGCGGGCCTGCATCAGCGTCGCGGCATTGCCGATCGCATCGGCGGCGCGGCGGGCCCTCAGCTTGCCGCCTAAAACCTCCAGCGACTTGGCAAGCGCGATCGTCCAGGTAACGAGAGAGGCGAAAGCCAGCCCGACCATGACCGCCTTCACCACGATGTCGGCATTCATGAACATGCCCCAGGGCGACAGGTCATGCGGCAGCGACAGCGAAGGCTCCTGGCCGGCGACGCCGCTCGCAGCCGGCTGGATGGCCAGATCAGCCGGCGCGGTGGCGAGCGCCTGCACCGGCGGTGCCTGCGGAGCTGGGGCGGCCGTTGCTCGCGAAGGCGGTTCGGCCGGAGCCTGCACGGCGGGTACCACCGGCGGCTGTTCCTGCGCCTTGGCGATGCCGGTGGAAAGAGTGAGGGACACGGCCAGCGCCGCGAAAAGACCGTTCCGGGACAAGGCTCGTCCTCGCTTCATCATCGCTATGCGGTGGCCGCCATTGAGATAGGCACAGGGCGAGCCATGGCAGTTGACTATGAAACATGAATTTCCGAGTCAACTATAAAGATGGCTGTGCCGATCAACAATCTACGATGCGCCGATGCCACCTGGGTACGCTGCGGACTGGACCGCAGGTCGGCTGGCGGGCACGATGCGCAGACAACGACAAAGCAGGTGACCGATGATCAAGGCGATACCGTTCGACTTTCCCTATGACGGCAGGCTTGCGCCGCAGCATGCGGCGCTGCTGGTCATCGACCTGCAGGAGGATTTCCTGTCGCCGACCGGCTATTTCGCCAGGAAAGGCTACGATCCGTCGCCGCTGCGAGCCATCCTGCCGGCGGTCAACCGGCTGATAGCCGCGGCGCGCGCCGCAGGCATGACCATCATCCACACAAGGCAAGGCTACCGCGCCGACATGGCCGACATGACGCCTTACGAGAAATGGCGCCGCAAGCGGGCCGGCCTCGACGGCACTGATGTCCTGCTGCGCTCGGGCCCGGGCTTCCAGATCGCCGCCGATGTCGACGTGGCGCCGCAGGACGTCATCATCGACAAGACCTGCAACAGCGCCTTCACCTATACGGATCTGGAGATGGTGCTGCGCGCGCGGGACATAACGCACCTGCTTTTCACCGGCTGCACGACGGATGTCTGCGTGCACACCACATTGCGCGAGGCCTGCGACCGCAATTTCCAGTGCCTGACGGTTTCGGACGCCTGCGCCAGCGGCGACCAGTATGCGCACGAAGCGGCGCTGCACATGGTGACGGTCGAGGACGGGATCTTCGGCGCGCTGGCGGACTCGGAGGCGGTCATTGTCGCGTTGCGGCAACTCGCGGACGCCGTGCGCTGAAGGTTTCGCGGTCTCATCGAAAATTTCTCGCCCCACCGTTCCGTTTGCGGTTCCGCCTTCGTCTTGAGGGTCGTAACAGGTGCGAGAGCCGCGACGGCCTCCGCCCTCAGGACAAACGGAGCCGAGCCATGTCGAACACACTGACCTTGATCAACGTCTTCACCGCCAAGCCGGGCAAGCAGCAGGAACTCGCCAGGACGCTCGCCGAAGGCACGCGGAACTTCTTCAGCAAGCAGCCGGGCTCTTTGTCGTCATCCGTGGTCGTCGGCGGCGACGGCAGCAAGGTCGCCAACATCTCGCAATGGCGCTCGGCCGAGGACATCGCGGCCTTCCGCGCCGATCCCCACTTCGCCGACTACATGAAGAGCATCGTTGAGCTGGCCGCGGGCGAGAGCATAATGGGCCACACGACCTATTCCCATACGGGTGGCGTAGAAAACTAGGAGGTTGCGTGACCGGTTCGCAGGATCAGTCCGTTGCGGCGACCGAGTCCCGGCTCCGCGCCTTCGAGCGCGAGGCCGCTTCGCTGAGAGCCAGGCTGCACCGCTACGCGTCACGCATGGTCGGATCGGTCATCGATGGCGAGGACATCGTCCAGGAGGCTTTGGCCAAAGGCTTCGTTGCGATCAGGAATGGCGACATGCCCGATAGGATCGAACCCTGGCTGTTTCGCATCGCGCACAACGCGGCGCTCGATTTCCTGCGCAAGCGCGCCCGCTTGCGGGGCCGCGAAAGCGAGGTCGAGCTCGACACGATCGCCGACGAGAATTCGGCGCTGGACGCGCGCATCGCCGCCGAGGCGAGCCTGGCCGAGCTGATGCAGCTGCCGCCGGCGCAACGGTGCGCGGTCGTGCTGAAGGATGTGCTCGGCCACAGCCTGGAAGAGATCGGCGAAATCCTCGAAACATCCGACATGGCGATCAAGGGCGCGCTGCAGCGCGGGCGCGAAAGCTTGCGCAAGCTGGCGGCCGCGCCGCGCATGGCGCCGCCCCGTCCGGCGCTCGACCGGCAGGACGTGCGCCGCTTGGGCGACTATGTCGCTGCCTTCAACGCCAGGGATTTCGATACGCTGCGCGGCCTTTTGGCCGAGGACGTCAAGCTGGAGCTGGTCAATCGGCTGCGCGCGGACGGCAAGGAATATGTCGGCAATTATTTCGGCCGCTATGCCGACGAAACGCATTGGCATTTCGCGACCGGCCTTGTCGAAGGCCGGCCCGCCATCCTGGTCACCAGCCCGGAGCGTCCGGACGGACCGCCGCGCTACTTCATCCTCATCGATTGGAAGGACGGCCGGATCGCCGGCATCCGCGATTTCCTGTTCGCGGATTACGTGATGGACGGGCTGGAGTACTCCGGCACGCCGTGACTCAGCCTATACGGTGTTCCGCAAAGCGGGATGAGGCAAACGCACCCGGTTGCGGAATTTCCGCCTCGCGGCGCGCCAGCGAATTCGCGAGCAGCGTGATCGTCTCGCGCCCAATGCGGGCGATCTCGCCCGGACGGTCGATGCCGCTGATCATGAATTCCTCGATGCCGAGCGCCGCATAGGGCAAAAGCGCCAGGGCAATCCGCGCCGGCGGCCCGGCGATCTCGACCGCCTTGTGATCCGGGGTTCCGCTCCAGCCGTCCGCGTGGATGCGGACCGGCAGCGCGAAGCGCAACCTGCCGGCGCGGCCATGTTCCGCCGCGGCGCCGCGCGCACGCTCGACCAATTGCCGCACCTCGTCCGGCGAGCCGGCGGCCAGCTCGAAGACATCGGCATGCTTGCCGGCCACCTTCAGCGCGGTGCCCGATTGGCCGCCGAGCCGGATCACGAGATCGGCGCCAAGCGGGCCCTTGCGCGGCACGAAGCCGCCCCTGACGCTGTAGAAGGCGCCTTCATGGTCGAAGGGCCTGTCGTTCGACCACAGGCGCTTCAGCAGCACCAGATATTCGTCGATGCGCTGCCAAACCACGCTGTGGCCAACCGGTCGCGCCTCGGCATCGCTGTCTTCCAGCGGCTCGCTCAGCATGCGAAGCGACAGGCGTCCGCCGCCTCTGCGGTCGAGCGCGGCAAGCTGCCTTGCCGCCACCGTCGGCTCGATCACGCCGGCCCAATGCGTCAACACCACCTCCAGCGAACCGGTGCGGTCGAGCGTCTGCGCGGCGATGTCCATATTGGTGAGCAGGCCGGCCGGATCGTCCACCACCAGCCTGCGGAAACCGGCATCCTCGATCAGCGACAGTTTGGTCGCCGTCTCGGCGAAATCATAGAAGAAGCCGCCATTGGCAGCCTTACCGGGAACATGCGTGAACTCGATCGGCATTGCCATCTCCTCCATCACGTCGGCTTGCCCCGCTCCAAAGCCTTTTGAACCAAATCCGAGGACGCAGGCGCGCGACAGCGCCCCGGCGCTCGGCCAGCTTTCCACTCCGGTTACGCAACTCAGATTGTTTTGACGGCGGGTCTCGGCCCGCCTTGAAATCAGGGGATCAACCCCAGCACCACCGCGCCGGTGAACACGAATGCAAGCGCGAAGACGAGATAGGCGAAGGTACCGCCATAGGCGGGCCTCCAGCTCTGGTCGGCGGTCAGCCTTTGGCCCTTGCGGGCGGTCTGAGCGTTCTGGATATAGGACATATCGGCCTCCGTCTCAGCGCTTAATCTATAAAGCTAGTAGAC
>NZ_RZSA01000557.1:0-4445 GCF_003998075.1 Mesorhizobium sp. M2A.F.Ca.ET.037.01.1.1
TTCGCGGCCTGCTCGACCAGCACCGCCAGAAGGTTGACGCGCCGTCCGGCACGGCGCTGCTGCTCGGCGAGGCGGCGGCCAAGGGGCGCGGCATCGACCTTGCCCGCAACAGCGTGCGGGTGCGCGACGGCCATACCGGCGTGCGCAAGGCGGGCTCGATCGGCTTCGCCACGCTGCGCGGCGGGTCGGTCGTCGGCGACCACAGCGTGATCCTTGCCGGCACCGGCGAGCGCATCACGCTCCCCCACCATGCCGAGGACCGGGCGATCTTCGCCCGCGGCGCGGTCAAGGCGGCGCTCTGGGCCCGCGGCAAGAAGCCCGGACTTTATTCCATGCGGGACGTGCTCGGCCTGAGCTGAGGCGTCTCTTCCGTAAAATTCCAAAGGAGCAAACATGTCGGGAACTCTCGTGCTCGTGCGCCACGGCCAGAGCGAATGGAACCTGAAGAACCTGTTCACCGGCTGGCGTGATGTCGGCCTGACCGAGCAGGGCACCGCCGAGGCGCTGGCCGCCGGCGAGAAGCTCAAGGCGCGCGGCCTGAAATTCGACATCGCCTACACTTCGGCGCTGCAGCGGGCACAGAAGACCTGCCAGCTGATCCTCGACGTCGTCGGCCAGAGCGAGCTCAAGACGATCCGCGACCAGGCGCTCAACGAGCGCGACTATGGCGACCTCTCCGGCCTCAACAAGGACGACGCGCGCAAGAAATGGGGGGAGGAGCAGGTACATATCTGGCGCCGTTCCTACGACATCGCGCCGCCCGGCGGCGAAAGCCTGAAGGACACGGGCGCGCGCGTGTGGCCCTATTACCTGCACGAGGTGCAGCCGCATGTGCTGCGCGGCGAGACGGTGCTGGTCGCCGCGCACGGCAATTCGCTGCGCGCGCTGATCATGGCGCTGGACGGCAAGAGCGGCGAAGAGATCGTCAAGCTCGAGCTCGGCACCGGCGTGCCGGTGATCTACAAGCTCAACGCCGATTCCACCGTGGCGAAGAAAGAAGTGCTGGAGGGGTGAGGAGCAGCTTCCTTCTCCCCGTTCACGGGGAGAAGGTGCCCGAAGGGCGGATGAGGGGCAGCGCCGGCTTCGGCGACTACTCGTCCGGGCTCGAAGCGAGAGCCGGAACCCCACCTGACCAGCGTCGGCGCCGCCCCTCACCTGCCTGCCGGCATCCTCTCCCCGTATAGTGACGGGGAGAGGGAAGCGCCGCCGCCGGTTTCGCCAATCGCCAGCGTTGCGGGAAGGGTGACGAGGGCGGCGCAGACATCGACGAAAAAAGCGCGTTGACACATATCGTTTGCCCGCTTACATGAGCGCCCACCAGCCCAGATGGCGGAATTGGTAGACGCGCACGGTTCAGGTCCGTGTTCCGCAAGGAGTGGAGGTTCGAGTCCTCTTCTGGGCACCATCTCATCCCGACTACCAACGGGATCGGCCTTATCCGCCAGCGATCACGACGTTCAAGATTAGCCTTTGACCTCGGAACTTCGTCATCCCAGGGCGGAGCAGGAGCGAAGCTCCGTCGCGGAGACCCTGCGATCCATGCCGTGACGTCGAGGCGCGGCCCTCCAGAATTCTGCTCTGCTGCGTTCTCCGACAAAGGTCACGGCATGGATCCTCGGGTCAAGCCCGAGGATGACGACGCATAGGGTGCCGCCCCAACCTCCCCTTCCGGCCAGTCCTCGAACAAACCGCTTCAAACCCGGCGGCCATGACGCTACGGTCGCGCCATGGCCCCTTCCGTCAGCCCGACCATCGCCGCCCGCCGCGACCAGATGTTCCCGATCCTCTCGGAGGCGGATATCGAGCGCATGCGCCGCTTCGGCGAGGCGCGCGCCTATGCCGCCGGCGAGCATATCGTGACGGCCGGCACGGTTTCGCCAGGCGTGATCCTCATCCTGTCGGGAAAAGTGGACATCACCCAGGCCGGCGGGCTCGGCCAGCCTGAACCGATCGTCACCCATGGCGCGGGCAATTTCATCGGCGAGCTGGCGCAGCTGTCGAACCGGCCGTCGCTGGTCAATGCCGAGGCGGTCGAGCCGGTCGAGGCGATCGTCATCCCCTCGCAGCGGCTGCGCGACCTGATGGTGCAGGAGGCCAATCTCGGCGAGCGCGTCATGCGGGCGCTGATCCTGCGCCGAGTCGGGCTGCTCGAAAGCGGCGCCAGCGGGCCCGTCGTCATCGGCCCACCGGGCAATGGCGACGTGCTGCGGCTGCAAGGGTTCCTGCGGCGCAGCGGGTTGCCGCACCGGGCGCTCGATTCCGACACCGACCCTTGCGCGAAAACGCTGATCGAGCGGTTCCATGTCGATCCGCACCATCTGCCGATCGTGCTCTGCCCGAACGGCAAGCTGATGCACAATCCGGGCGAGAACGAGCTTGCCCGCTGCGTCGGCCTGCTGCGGCCGATCGATGCCGACAAGGTCTATGACGTGGCGATCGTCGGCGCCGGGCCGGCAGGGCTGGCGGCGGCGGTCTATGCGGCCTCGGAAGGGCTGTCGACCATCGTGCTCGACTGCCGCGCTTTCGGCGGGCAGGCCGGCGCCTCGGCGCGAATCGAGAACTATCTCGGCTTCCCGACCGGCATCACCGGCATGGCGCTGATGGCGCGCGCCTACAACCAGGCGCAGAAATTCGGTGTGGAGATGGTGATCCCAGACGAGGCGAAGCTGCTCGACGACGCCGGCGACGGCGCCCGCTACAGGCTTGCCATCGGCGATGGCGAGAGCGTTCGCTCACGCGCGGTGGTGATCGCCAGCGGCGCGCGTTACCGCCGCCTCGACATCGCCAACCTGGCGCAGTTCGAGGGCACCTCGGTGCATTACTGGGCCTCGCCGATCGAGGCCAGGCTTTGCCAGAGCCAGGAGGTGGCGCTGGTCGGCGCCGGCAATTCGGCCGGACAGGCGGCGGTCTATCTGGCGAGCCAGGTGCGCAAGGTGACGCTCCTGGCGCGCCGCGACAGCCTCGACGCCACCATGTCGCGCTATCTGGTCGAGCGCATCAAGGCGCAGCCCAACATCGAGGTGCTGACGCAGACCGAAGTGACGGCGCTTGAGGGCACCGAGGGTAATCTCGAGCGGCTGCGCTGGCGCAACCGGGTGACCGGCGAGGAGACGGAGCGCGCCATCCACCACCTCTTCCTGTTCATCGGCGCCGACCCTAACACCGACTGGCTGGCCAACTGCAACGTGGCGCTGGATGCCAAGGGTTTCGTGCGGACCGGACCGGACACGACGCCAGGGCACGGGCTGATGGAAACCAGCCGCAGCGGCGTCTTCGCCATTGGCGACGTGCGCTGCGGCTCGACCAAGCGCGTCGCAGCCGCCGTCGGCGAAGGCGCGCAGGTGGTCGCGGCCTTGCATGCCTATCTGGCGCGGAACGGCGGCGGCGCCGTGAACGAATAGACCAGCGAACCGGCGAGGAACCCGCGATGGACGAATGCAGGCATACCAGGGACATCAAAAAGGTCACGCCGAGCGCGCTGGGTTGCGAGGAATGCCTGAAGAGCGGCTCCTGGTGGGTGCATCTCAGGCTCTGCCGGACCTGCGGCCATGTCGGCTGCTGCGACGACTCGCCCAACCGCCACGCGACGAAACATTTCCGTGCCACGCAGCATCCGATCATCGAGGGCTACGACCCGCCGGAAGGCTGGGCCTGGTGCTTCGTCGACGAGGTTTTCGTCGACCTCGAGGGCGATACGACGCCCCAGAACGGGCCGATTCCGAAGTTTGTTTGAGTCCAGCCGTTCCGGGCCGCGCTTTACCGCACCGAGCCCGTCACAGTCGGGTCGATGGCGTCGGGCACGGATTTGCGCTCGTTGCCGGCAAAAATGCCGATGAGCAGCAGGCTAAGCACAACCGGCACAAACAGGATGGCGATGCGGGCCTGCACGTAGAAGATGGCACGCCATTCGTTTCGCTTTTCGGGGCTGTCGTTCATCATGCTCGCTCTGTCTGCGCCACCCAGGGCGGGACATAGAGACGAAGCGTTAAACATCTCCTTCCGATTCCGTTAACGGGCGACGATGTGCTATGTTGAAGTCATGAAGAACGACCGCACAGACGCGCCTCCGTTTGGTGAGACACTCGAGAACCGCATCAAGGTTCCGCCGAAGGTCTATGCGGAGTTCCTGGCGCTTCTCGATGCGCCGGCCAAATCCAATGAGAAGCTATCCAGGCTCATGAACGCCCCACAGCCATGGGAGAGCAAGTGACCCTCTCCGTCTCGGCGCTGCGCGCCGATCCACCTCTCCCCCACCTTGTGGGGGCGAGGAAATGCCAATCCCCCAAAGCCACGGCCTTCGCAAGCCTGGGTTCCTCGCCCCGCCAGAGGCGGGGAGAGGTGGCTCGGCGAAGCCGAGACGGAGAGGGAGCGCCCTATGCGATTGGATGCCGGATGCGCTTTCCTATCGCCTGAAAAGTTCGCCGCGTTGATCAGCGTGCAGGCAG
>NZ_RZSA01000558.1:0-4444 GCF_003998075.1 Mesorhizobium sp. M2A.F.Ca.ET.037.01.1.1
AAACGGCGAACCACTCTATCTCTTTGTTTTTACGCAATTCCGGACGGAAAACCGCTCACACTTTTCCTGGAATTGCTCTAAAAATCGCCGGACGATCGGCCGGCGCCCCCTCAAAACATGAATATGGCGTCGCGTCAAAGGACGCGTGCGGCATGCTTATTGAGCCGCGTCGCCGCCCGCGTCGCCGTTTTCGCCGCTGTCGCCATTGTCGCCGGCGTCGCCGCCATCGGGAGCGGCCGGGGCCGTCGTCTGGCCGGAAGCCTTGGCGGCGGCGTCCGCCTGCTTCTTCTGCAGCGTCCGATAGCGGGCGACATTCTGGTTGTGCTCTTCCAGCGTCGCGGCAAAGACGTGGCCGCCATTGCCGTCGGCAACGAAATAGAGATCGCTGGTCTTCGATGGATTGGCGACCGCTTCGAGCGCCGCGCGGCCCGGGTTGGCGATCGGCGTCGGCGGCAGGCCCTTGACCAGATAGGTGTTGTAGGGCGTCTGCTTGTCGAGGTCGGACTGATAGATCGGCCGGTCGGCGGGTTTGCCCTTGCCGCCGAACAGGCCGTAGATGATGGTCGGGTCGGATTGCAGCCGCATGCCCTTGGCCAGCCGGTTGAGGAAGACGGCGGCAACGCGCGAGCGTTCGTCGCTCCGGCCCGTTTCCTTTTCCACGATCGACGCCAGCGTGACGAAATCATCGATATTGGCGATCGGCAGGTCGGGCGCGCGGTGCGACCAGACGTCCTCGACCAGCTTCTTCTGATCGGCGACGAGCTTGTCGACCATCTGCTGGCGGGTGGCGCCGCGGGTGAAGCGCAACGTGTCGGTGGCGATGCTGCCCTCGGGCGGCAAGGTCGCCGGCATGTCGCCGGTGAGCGCCTCCTGATCGGCCACGCGCTGCAATGCCTGCTCGACCGTCAGCCCTTCGGGAATGGTGAGCGAGTACATCACCGACTTGCCGCTCTTGAAGAGCTCCATGATGTCGCGCATCGAGGCGCGCGGCTTGATGGCGTATTCACCGGCCTTCAGCGCCGATTCATTGCCGGTGGCGCGCACGCCGAGCCGGAAGATGCGGGCATCGTTGATCAGGCTGCGGCGTTCCAGCTGATCGGCGATCTCCTGCACGCCGGTGTTGGGCTTGATCATGAAGGTGTCGCCATTGGCGGACGGGCCGGGCTCGACGAAAGCCTGCATGCCGAAATAGAGCGCGGCCCCCGAGGCCAGCACGATAAGGATCGCAATGGACAGGAAGAAATTCAGGAACACCACGACCTGGCTGCGCGAGGCGCGCGAGCGCTTCGACGGCGGCGGCGTGCCGGCTTCCGGACGCAACGCCTCGGCCGCGGTCTTCGGCACGATCGGGCCCTTCGCGCCTTGCCGCCCGAATTCCCCGTCGCTCGGATTAGTGTTCATGACGCCCTGCCGTCTGATCTTGCAACGAATCCCCCGGCGCAAGGCTAGGGGCGAATTTGGCAAAAATGACGGCAGTTGGCGGACTGCCGATTAGCTGTCTGTCTCGGAGCAATGCCGGGTGGAACCGTGCACTCCTCCCGGGGCCGCTCCGGTGCTGCTCAGCCGTTGTAACGCTGGAACACGAGCGAGGCGTTGGTGCCGCCGAAACCGAAGGAATTCGACAGCGCGACGTCGATCTGGCGCTGGCGCGGCTTGTTCGGCACGAGATCGATCGCCGTCTCGCGTTCCGGATTGTCGAGATTGATGGTAGCGGGAGCGATGTTGTCGCGGATGGCAAGGATCGAGAAGATCGCTTCCGCGGCGCCCGCGGCGCCCAGCAGATGGCCGACCGACGACTTGGTCGACGACATCGAGATCTTCGAGGCGGCATTGCCGACCAGGCGCTCGACCGCGCCAAGCTCGATCGTGTCGGCCATGGTCGAAGTGCCATGGGCATTGATGTAGTCGACATCGGCCGGGGAAAGCTTTGCCCGGTTCAGCGCCGCCGTCATGCAGCGGAAGGCGCCGTCGCCGTCCTCGGCTGGAGCGGTGATGTGGTAGGCGTCGCCGGTTAGTCCGTAGCCGGTGACTTCGGCATAGATCTTGGCGCCGCGCGCCTTTGCGTGCTCGAGCTCTTCCAGCACGACGACGCCGGCGCCCTCGCCCATGACGAAGCCGTCACGGTCGCGGTCATAGGGACGCGAAGCGGTCTCAGGCGCATCGTTGCGGTCGGTGGAGAGCGCGCGGCAGGCGGCGAAGCCCGCGATCGACAGCCGGGTGACCGGCGCCTCGGCGCCGCCCGCCACCATGACGTCGGCATCGCCCCACATGATCAGCCGAGCCGCGTCGCCGATGGCGTGCGCGCCGGTCGAGCAGGCGGTGACGACCGCGTGGTTCGGGCCTTTCAGGCCGTGACGGATGGAGACCTGGCCAGAGACCAGATTGATGATCTGCCCGGGAATGAAGAACGGGCTGATGCGGCGCGGGCCGCGATCCTTGAGGATCATCGCGTTTTCGGCGATGCCGTCGATGCCGCCTATGCCTGAGCCGATCAGCACGCCGGTGGCGCACTGGTCCACATGCGTCTCAGGCTTCCAGCCGGAATCGGCCAGCGCCTCGTCGGCGGCCGCGATGCCGTAAAGGATGAAGTCGCCGATCTTGCGCAGTTCCTTAGGCTCGAGCACGGCCTCCGGATTGAAGGTGCCATTCGAGCCGTCGCCGCGCGGGATGATGTGGGCGATCTTGCAGGCAAGATCGTCCACCTCGAACTCGGTGACGCGGCGGCAGGCGCTGCGGCCGGAAAGCAATTCCCGCCAGCTATGCTCGACGCCCATGCCAAACGGCGAAAGCAGGCCAAGGCCCGTGACGACGACACGCCTCATCGCAGGTCCTCCCCGATTATGCCTGCGAAAGAACTCAGGCCGAGGCCTTGTCGATGTACTTCACGGCGTCGCCGACGGTGAGGATGGTCTCGGCGGCATCGTCCGGAATCTCGACGCCGAACTCTTCTTCGAACGCCATGACGAGTTCGACCGTGTCGAGGCTGTCCGCGCCCAGGTCGTCGATGAAGCTCGCCTGCTCCGTCACCTTGTCGGCATCGACGCCGAGATGCTCGATGACGATCTTCTTGACGCGCTCTGCGGTGTCACTCATTTGGGCAATCCTCGTCTTATGTTTGTCGATCTTCGTTAGCGGGCGGAATGCCGCTAATCAAGCTGAAAGATGGTCTTGCGGGCAACGCAACGCCGCAGGACCGGTTTTTGCCCGAACCGCCGGGTTGCGGGCCGCATTACACGAAAAATGCCGGGCGTCCAAGCCGAAATGGCTGTTTTCACAGGCGTCCGGGGCTTGGCCGGTCAGATCATTGCCATGCCGCCATTCACGTGAATGGTCTGGCCGGTGACATAAGCCGCCTCATTGGAAGCGAGGTAGGCAACCGCGGACGCGACCTCGGCGCTGGTGCCCATGCGCCTTGTCGGGATGGCGGCCATGATCATCTCTTTCTGCTTGTCGTTGAGCTTGTCGGTCATGGCCGATTCGATGAAGCCCGGGGCGACGCAGTTGACGGTGATGTTGCGGGTGGCGATCTCCTGCGCCAGCGATTTGGAAAAGCCAATCATGCCGGCCTTGGAGGCGCAATAATTGGTCTGGCCGGGATTGCCGGTGACGCCGACCACGGAGGTGATGTTGATGATGCGGCCATGGCGGCGGCGCATCATCGGATGGGTCAACTCGCGGGTCAGCCGGAACACGGCGGTAAGGTTCACCTCGATCACGCTGTCCCAGTCGGCGTCCGACATGCGCATGAACAGGCCGTCCTTGGTGATGCCGGCATTGTTGACCAGGATATCCACGCCTTCGAGATCCGCCTCCGCCTTCTGGCCGAGCGCCTTCACCGCGTCGCGGTCGGTCAAATCCGCCGGAAACAGCTTTACGCGGTCGCCAAGCTCGCCTGCCAACGCTTCCAGCTTCTCCACGCGCGTGCCGTGCAGGCCGACGATGGCGCCCTGGCTGTGCAGCACCCTGGCGATCGCCTCGCCGATGCCTCCCGATGCGCCGGTGACGAGCGCCTTGCGGCCGGTCAGTTCGAACATTTTTCTCTCCTGATCTCAGAGGGGCACCCTTGGCACAGGTGCCGTCAAATCGCCAGCCTGTCAGGCGAGCGCCGCCAGCGCCGCCTCTACCTCCGCCGCCGTGCCGATGGCACCGGTGGCGATGTCGCGGTTGATGCGGCGCGCCAGGCCCGACAGCACCTTGCCGGCGCCGACCTCGTAAAGCGTGGCGACACCATTGGCGCCGAACCATTCCACCGTCTCGCGCCAGCGCACGCGGCCGGTCACCTGGTGGACCAGCCGGCGGGCGATCTCGTCCGGGTCGCTGGTCGGCGTCACCGTCACGTTCGAGACGACCGGGACCACCGGCGCCTGCTTTTCCACGCTCGCCAGCGCCTCGCGCATGATGTCGGCCGCCGGCGCCATCAACGCCGAGTGGAAGGGGGCCGAAA
>NZ_RZSA01000559.1:0-4442 GCF_003998075.1 Mesorhizobium sp. M2A.F.Ca.ET.037.01.1.1
ATACATACAAGCATATACAATGACTTTGGGAGCCGAGTGAACAGCCGACCGCGGAGAGCGGGCTAACCGCAACCGATAACGCAGCCCTTTACGGCACTTTTCCCGCCGCCGCGATTTCGCGCGGCGACCTGCCCCTCAGATCCTGATCCCGAACCGGATGCCGTCATAGATGGCGGCGTGGATGTTGCGCGAGGCGACCGCGTCGCCGATGCGAAACAGCACGAAACCGCCTTCGGCATTGCGGGATGGGAAGATGTCGCCGCCGTTCACCAGCCGCTCATAGTCGACCGCGCCGCCATTCTTCGACAGCGGTTTGAGCGCAAGATAGAGGTCGTCGAGCGGCGCCGTGCCATGCTCGACCACCACCTGGTCGACGCGCCTTTCGCCGCGCCAGCCGTCGGCAAAGTCCGAGGCGAGCTCGGCGACGAGCTGGTTGCCCTCGCGCCGCACCGAACGCAGCCTTGTGTTGATGGTGACGGTGACACCCTTTTCGTGGAAGGCGCGCATATAGGGCACGTGGTTCATGCCGCCCATTTCCGGCGCGAAGAAGCGCTCCGGCGAGACCAGCTCCAGCTTCGAACCGCTGTTGGCGATGAGTTCGGCCGCGCCCATGCCCTGATGGCCGCCATTGTCGTCGTAGAGCAGCACATTCTCGGCCGGTTTGACGGAGCCTGCCATGATATCCCAGCTCGAGGTGACGAGATTGTCGCCTTCCGTCAGCGGCGGGTTCTGCGGCATGCCGCCCGTCGCCACGATCACGACATCCGGCGCCAGCGCCAGCACATCGTCCTTCTCCGCCCAGGTGTCATAGCGGATCTCGACGCCGAGGCGGTCGAGCTCGGCCAGCCGCCAGTCGATGATGCCGATCAGCTCCTTGCGGCGCGGGTTCTGGGTGGCGAGCCGCACCTGGCCGCCCGCTTGGCTGGAGGCTTCGAGCACCGTCACCTGGTGGCCGCGTTCGGCCGCGACGCGCGCGGCTTCAAGACCACCAGCGCCCGCCCCCACCACCACGACCCTCTTCTCCGGTCCTTCGCTCTTCGCGATGATGTGCGGAATGGTCGCCTCGCGACCGGTTGCGGCGTTGTGGACGCACAGCGCCTCGCCGCCCTCATAGATGCGGTCGAGGCAATAGGTGGCGCCCACGCATGGCCGGATCTCGTGCTCGCGGCCTTCCATCACTTTCCTGACGATGTGCGGATCGGCGATATGGGCGCGCGTCATGCCGACCATGTCGAGCTTGCCGGTGGCGATGGCGTGGCGCGCCGTGGCGACATCGGAAATGCGCGCCGCGTGGAAGGTCGGGAACTTGGTCGCCGCCCTCACCTCGCCGGCGAAATCGAGATGCGGCGAGGAGCGCATGCCGGTCACAGGGATGACCTTGGTCAGCGACGCGTCGGTCTCGATCGTGCCGCGGATAATGTTGAGGAAGTCGACCTTGCCGGAATTGGCAAGCCGCCTGGCGATCTCGACACCGACTTCCTTCGAGATACCCTTTTCGAGATCCTCGTCGGCAACCATGCGAATGCCGACGATGAATTTTTCCCCGACGGCGGCGCGGACCGCGTCGAGCACCATGTCGGTGAAGCGCAGCCGGTTGTCGAGCGAGCCGCCGAACTCGTCGTCGCGATGGTTGGTGAGCGGCGACCAGAAGCCATCCATCAGATGTCCATAGGATTCGAACTCGATGCCGTCGAGGCCGGCCGCCTGACAACGCTGCGCAGCCGCGGCATAGTCGGCGACGATGCGCTCGATATCCCACTCCTCGATGGTTTTCGGAAAGGCGCGGTGCGCCGGCTCGCGCACCGGCGAAGCGGACAGCACCGGCAGCCAGTCGGCCTTGTTCCAGCCCGTGCGGCGGCCGAGATGGGTGATCTGGATCATCACCTTGCAGTCATGCTCATGGCAGGCATCCGCCAGTTCGGCGAGCCAGGGCACGATGCGGTCGTCATAGACATGCAGATTGCCGAAAGCGGCCGGGCTGTCGCGCGAGACGATCGCCGAGCCCGCCGTCATGGTGAGCGCCATGCCGCCCTTGGCTTTTTCGGCATGGTAGAGCCGGTAGCGCTCCTTCGGCATGCCGTCCTCGGAATAGGCCGGCTCATGGCTGGTCGACATCACCCGGTTCTTCAGCGTCAGGTGCTTGAGCTGGTAGGGTCGGAGAAGCGGGTCGTTGCTGGTCATCGTCTTCCTGCCGTTTCAATTTGCACGGGAGCGTCGCGCCGCTCCCGCTTCCATTTCTCGCATCGGATTCGTCCGAAAACCGCTGCGCACTTTTCGGTCCGATGCTATTGAGCGGCCCAAACCCGCCGCGTCCGAAAGGTTGCGGCGCAATTTCCGCTTGTTTTGCCTGCCGCCCAGACCTTGGACGGCTGCGAGGAGCCGCCCATGACAGACGCCAAGAACCTCACCCAGCTCGGCAAGCACGTCGAGACGCCACAGAGCCCCGAACAGGCGGTCCTGGAGACCGTGCCGTTCCAGCGCGGCGATGGTCCGCCGGCGATCGTGCGCTTCACCTGCCCCGAATTCACCTCGCTCTGCCCGGTCACCGGCCAGCCGGATTTCGCCCACATCGTCATCGACTACGCACCCGACCGGACGCTGGTGGAATCGAAGTCGCTGAAGCTGTTCATGACCTCGTTCCGCAACCACGGCGCCTTCCATGAGGAATGTACCGTGATGATCGGCCGCCGGATCGTGGAGGCGACCAAGCCGCTCTGGCTGCGCGTCGGTGGCTACTGGTTTCCGCGCGGCGGCATCCCGATCGATGTCTTCTGGCAGACCGGCGCACCGCCCAAGGACGCGTGGCTGCCCGATACGGGCGTGGCGCCCTATCGCGGGAGAGGTTGAAATTTGTTGCGAAAGGCTGGCGGGACAGCGCCCCTCTCTGTCCTGCCGGACATCTCCCCCACAAGGGGGGAGATTGGCAGCTTCGGCGGCCCGCTTATCCTGAAACGTCGGAGATTGGCGAAAGCCGGCGTGACCTCTGATCTCCCCCCAAGTGGGAGAGATGGCCGGCAGGCCAGAGGGGGGCGCGAAGGATCGCCGACACTGATCTTTGGTCATTTTCATTCGCACTGGTACTGGCTCAGCGCCCATTCGCCGGTGACCGACAGGAGATCGGAGACCTTCCAGGCGCCACCGACCTTCTTCAGCTTCCATTCCAGGCGGTGCTGGTGGCCCTCGACGACGAAGGCAACGACCACCTTGGCCTCGTCGCCATTGACGGCTTCGATGGTGCGCAGGCTCCGGTCTATGGCCAGCTTGTCATAGTCGGCATTGTCGAGCGCCATGTTGGGGTCGAGGCATTCGCCCTGGCCCGAGGCGCGCAGCGCGTCCGCCTTGTCGAGTACGGTTTTCGCCGGGTCGGTGAAGTTCTTACGCTGCGCAGGATCGAGCTCCAGCCCGAGATGCTCGTAGAAGGGCTTCACCACCGCGGTCGGCGATCCGGGCAGGACCGGCGCGACAGGCGCCGGTTCGGCCGGCTTGCTGTCCGGCGCAGCGGCTGCAGGCGGCGACGTGTCGACCGCAGGCGGCGAGGTGTTGTCGCCGGATGAGGCTTTCGGCGGCGGCGCGCCGAACAGCCCCTGCGCAGAGGCGCCGCCGCTCAGCCCCGCGGCCAGCATCGACAAGCTCGCCAGCGCGAGGACAAAGCGGCGAGGCACGGCATCACTCCGTCGAGGCACCGCATCCCAGCGCGCTGAGCTTCCAGTCGCTGGTCTTGGAACTGATGTCGGCGATCTTCCACTTGCCGTCCACTTTCTTCAGCGACCACACCATTTCGCGTTTGGAGTCATCGCCTTCCGGGAAAAGATTGAAGTTGGCCGTCACTTCGGCGGTGTCGCCATTGACGGTCTCGGTGAGCTTCAGCGTCTTCGACAGGGTCTTCTGATCGAAATCCTGCGCGTCGAGGCCTGGGTCGAAGTCGAGGCAGGACACCTCGTCGGGCTTCTCCTTTTGCGCCTTGTCGTTGGCTTCGAACAGCTTGGTGACCGGCTCGGTGAAACGGTCGCGGTATTTGGCGTCTCCCTCGAACTTCACCGAAGGCACATAGAAGAACTTCACGGCGTTGGAGGCCGGCCCGGCGAGCACGGCGCCGGGCAAGGCAATCGAGAAGACAGCGGCAAGCACTATCGGCTTCATGCAGGATCTCCGAGGTTCGGCGGCTTGGCGGCACGCTTGCCACCACGCCTCCTGCATATCGCCTTTTTTGCGGCTCATGAAGTCTTTGCGGCTCATGAAGCCCGGGCGCGCTCAGGCATCCAGCCAGACGTTCTGGAAGTCCATCTCGTAGGTCTGGTGCATCGAGTAGTTCTTCACCTTCTTGTTCATGTGGCAGTAGAGCTTCTGCCAGAAGGGCTGGATGATGACGCCGGAGTCCTGCAGGATCGCCTCGACATCCTTCATCACCTCCTTGCGCTTGGCGACGTCGATCTGTGACAGCG